>VAZL01000014.1 GCA_005883445.1 Alphaproteobacteria bacterium
AGCGCGACATCGGCCGCCATGTCGCCGTCATATTCGAAGTCGACGCGGCGCTGGTCGAGGATTTTCACGGCCCCCTGCACGTGCGCCGAACGCTCGCCCGGCGGATGGCCGAAGGTCGAGAACGCCAGCAGCGCGATGCGCGGTTCGTAGCCGAACCGGCGCGCGACGCCGGCGGCCTCGACCGCGATGTCGGCCAGAATCTCGGCACTGGGCATCTCGGTGACCGCGGTATCGGCGACCAGCACGGTGTGCCCGCGGGCGAGCACCAGCGACACGCCCATCACGCGATGGCCCGGCTTGGGATCGATGCAGCGGCGGATATCGTCGAGCGCCACCGAGAAATTGCGCGTGACGCCGGTCACCATCGCATCGGCATCGCCGAGCGCGACCATGCAGGCGGCGAAATGATTGCGGTCCTGGTTGACCAGGCGCTGGACGTCGCGCTGGAGAAAGCCCTCGCGCTGGAGCCGCTCGTAAAGAAAGGCGGCATAGGCTGCGTTGCGTTGCGATAGCCGCGCGTTGATGATCTCGATGCTGCCGCCGAGCTCGATGCCGAGGGACTGCGCGCTGTTGCGCACGCGGTCCTCGCGGCCGACGAGCAGGGCCGTCCCGAGTCCCTCGTTGACGAAGGTCGCCGCGGCGCGGATCACTTGCTCTTCTTCACCCTCCGCGAAGACCACGCGCTGCGGCCGTCGTCGCAGCCGCTCGTAGACGCGCTGGAGAACCCCGGCCACCGGATCGCGGCGCGAGCGCAGCTGCGCCCGGTAAGCATCCATGTCGACGATGGGGCGCCGGGCGACGCCGCTGTCCATGGCGGCGGCGGCGACGGCGGGCGGGACGAACGAGATCAGCCGCGGGTCGAACGGCACCGGAATGATGTATTCGGGGCCGTATTTCGGCCGGGTGCCGTAGGCGGCGGCGACCTCGTCGGGGACGTCCTCGCGCGCAAGGGCGGCGAGCGCGTTGGCGGCGGCGATCTTCATCTCCATGTTGATGGCGGTCGCGCGCACGTCGAGCGCGCCGCGGAAGATGTAGGGAAAGCCGAGCACATTGTTGATTTGGTTGGGATAGTCGGACCGTCCGGTCGCCATGATGGCGTCGCTGCGCACCTCCGCCACTTCCTCGGCGCTGATTTCCGGATCGGGGTTGGCCATGGCGAAGATGATCGGCTTTGCCGCCATCGATTTCACCATCTCTTTCGTCACCGCGCCCTTGACCGAGAGGCCGAAGAAGACGTCGGCGCCGGCCAGCGCCTGGGCCAGCGTGCGGACGGAGGTCTTCGCCGCGTGCGCCGACTTCCACTGATTCATGCCTTCGGTGCGACCCTGATAGATCACGCCCTTGGTGTCGCAGAGGATGATGTTGTCGGGGGTGAATCCGATCGCCTTGAGCAGCTCGAGACAGGCGATGCCGGCGGCGCCCGCGCCGTTGCAGACGAGTTTGGTCGATTTGATGTCGCGCCCGGTGAGATCGAGCGCATTGATCAAGCCGGCCGCGGCGATGATCGCGGTGCCGTGCTGGTCGTCGTGGAACACCGGAATGTCGAGGAGCTCGCGCAGCCGCTGCTCGATGACGAAGCATTCCGGGGCGCGAATATCCTCGAGGTTGATGCCGCCCCAGCTCTTGCCGAGCAACTTGACGCAATTGATGATCTCGTCGGGGTCTTCGGAGGAGACCTCGAGATCGATCGAATCGATGTCGGCGAAGCGCTTGAACAGCACCGCCTTGCCTTCCATCACCGGCTTGGCCGCAAGCGCGCCGCGATTGCCCAGGCCGAGGATGGCCGTGCCATTGGTGATGACGGCGACGAAATTGCCCTTGGTGGTGTAGTCGAAGGCGCGGTCCTCGTGTTCGGCGATGGCCAGGACGGGGACGGCGACGCCGGGTGAATAGGCCAGCGATAGGTCACGCTGGGTCGCCATCGGCTTGGTGGCCACCACTTCGAGCTTGCCGGGACGGCCCTGGCTGTGGAACAGCAGCGCTTCCTGGTCGGTGAATGTCGGTCGTGCGCCGCGGCCATCGCTTTTCGAAGACATCTCAACCCCTTATAAACCCCTTGGCGGATGGCCGGCCGGCCAAAGGTAGCGGATCGAGCGCCCATCGCTCAAGGCAAGCCGATGGGCATCGGCCACCCCCGCCGCGCACGCCCTCATGCTGACGGCGGCAGCGGCCCGCCCGCACGGCGGGTGGTCGGAGCCGATTGAACGAAGCGGGCGAGCGGGGTAAGCGATGGATGGGGCGATGCATGTTTTCCCGGCGTAGAACGTCATGATCCGCTTTGTTCTTCGATTCGTCGGTCTGTTGTCGCTCGCCTTGGGATTTATCTTCTTGGTCTATGACGGCACCAAGTCGATAGCGGACCAGACCATCTATATCAGCAGCGTGGGTTCGACTTGGTCGAACATCCACCAAAACTCGCTGACGGCGCTGCAGCCGGAGGTCGAGCGCCGGGCGGGGGCGTGGGTCTGGCAGGGCCTGGTCCAGCCCTACTTTCTCGATCAGCCGGTTTCGCTGGTGCTCGCCATCATCGGCGCAGTCCTGATCCTGCTCGGGCGAAAGAAAAAGCCGTTGATCGGATACGCGCGGGATTAAAACAATGGATCGCGGCCTTGGCGCCGCGGCGCCATTTCCCTTCCCTTCTTGGTATTGAACCGCCTGTGGGCCGGCCTCGGAGCGAACCGCGCGCTGCGTCAGATGTTATGCGCAGGCGGGCAGCCAAGAGGTGCGCGTGGCCGGCGCTCGACCTATATTGAGGCCACGACCACGGGAGACGCCGCCATGTTCATGTTCAAGAAAAAGCTCGAAATGCCGTCCGCGGCCGAGGCGCTGCCCGGCCGAGCGACCCCGATCCCGACCGCGCGGGAGCACTTCGTCTTGCACCGGCCGCTCAAGGGGCCCTATCCCGCGGGCTTCGAAAAAGCGATGTTCGGCATGGGCTGCTTCTGGGGCGCCGAGCGCAAGTTTTGGGAACTGGGCGCGGGCATTTACATCACCGCCGTCGGCTATGCCGCCGGCTATACGCCCAACCCGACCTACGAGGAGGTTTGCTCCGGCCGTACCGGCCACAACGAGGTGGTGTTGGTCGTCTACGACCCGAAGACGATTTCCTATGAGCGGCTGCTCAAAACGTTCTGGGAGGACCACGACCCGACCCAGGGCATGCGCCAGGGCAACGACGCGGGGACGCAGTATCGCTCGGGCATCTACACGTTCACCGCCGAGCAGCGCAGCGCCGCGGAGGCGTCGAAAGCGATGTACGAGAAGGAGCTCAAAGCGCGGCGCTTCGATGCGATCACCACCGAAATCCTCGATGCGCCGGCATTCTATTTTGCCGAGGACTACCACCAGCAATATCTGGCGAAGAACCCGATGGGCTATTGCGGCCTCGGCGGCACCGGCGTGAGCTGCCCGATCGGCGTCGCCGATAAGGTGACGCAGTCGGCGCAGGGCTGAACCAATCGGCTGGGCCGGACGAAGGACGTCCGGCCCAGCGGCTGTGGGATAGCGTCAGCAGACAAGCCGCGGGCGGCGCGCTCGCGGCTCACTTTTTCAAGTGTTTCTTGAGGAAATCCATGGCGCGCTGCCAGGCCGTCTTGGCGCTCGCGTCGTGGAAGCTGCCGCGCTCGTCGCAATGGAAGCCGTGCTGCGCGTCGGGGTAGACGTAGATCTCGCTGTCGCCACCCCGCTTCTTCTTGATCACCTCGACGTCGCTCATCGGGATCGAGGCGTCCTTGTCGCCGAAATGCATTTGCGTCGGCACCTTCGGCTTCTCGTCGGCGTTCTTGGCGATCTGTCCGCCGTAATAGCAAACGGCAGCCGAGAGGCCGTTGAGCTTGCAGGCCGCGAGAAAGGCGATCGTGCCGCCCATGCAGAAGCCCATGATGGCGACCGGTCCTTCCTTCTTGAGGTCGTCGATCGCCGCTTGCGTGTCGCGCAGCATCGCACCCCAATCGGGGTTGGCGACGAATTTGCGCGCATTGGCGATCTCGTCCGGCGTATAGCCGCATTCGAAGTTCTTTTGCTGACGGTCGAACAACGCCGGCGCTACCGCCGCGTAGCCTTCGCTCGCGAGCCGGTCGCAGACCGCGCGGATGTGGTGATTGACGCCGAAGATTTCCTGAATGACCACGATGCCCCCCTTGGCGGGGCCGGACGGATCGGCACGATAGGCGCCTAACTGAAACTTGTCGGCTGACGTGAGCGAGAACTGCTTACCCAAGACGACCTCCTGTGAATGCTGCCGGCCGGGCGCAACGAGATGTCCCGGCGTTGCAGCGCGAAATCTCACGCTTTTGCCGCCGTAAAGCAACTGCCGCCGCGCGATGCGTCAAGGCCTGGGCGTCAAGGAGGAGCGGCCGCCGCCGGAACTGCATTTTCCGCGACAGCGCGGAGCTCGAATGCCTCGGCGAGCAATTCGTAGGAACGCCGGCGCGCGGCATGGTCGTAGATCATGGCCGTGACCATCACTTCGTCGGCCTTGGTGGCGGCGATCAGATCGCGCAGCCGCTCCAGCACCGTGGCCTTCGTGCCGACGAACAGGCGACCGCGATTGCGCGCGATCAGGCCGCGCTCGGCCGGCGAATAAGGATAGGCGGCGGCTTCCTGCGGGCTCGCCAGCGGCAGATATTCACCGCGGCTGCGTCGCACGAAGTTGAGATCGATGGTGGCGGCGAGCCGCTCGGCCTCGGCCTCGCTGTCGGCGCAGACCGCGGCGCAGGCCAGGATGGCGTAGGGCGTGGCTCGCGCCGACGAGGGCTTGAACCGATCGCGATAGCTCAACATCGCGGCGACCGCGTCGTGGTCGGCGAAGTGATGCGCGAAGGAAAACCCGGCGCCCACCATCGCGGCGAGTTGCGCGCTGTAGCCGCTCGATCCGAGCAGCCAGATCGGCGGCAGCGGCACATCTTGCGGCATGGCGCGCACGGAGCGGAACGGATGGCCTTCCGGGAAGGCGTTGCTCTCGAACAACAGCAGTTCCTGGAACCGCTCCAGGAAATCGTCGTCGCCGCCGGCGTCCTGCCGCCGCCGCAACGCGTAGGAGGTGACGGGATCGGTGCCGGGGGCACGGCCAAGCCCGAGATCGATGCGTCCGGGAAACAGCGCCTCGAGCACCTTGAAGCGCTCAGCAACCATCAGCGGCGCGTGATTGGGCAGCATGACGCCGCCGGAGCCCACGCGGATGCGCGCGGTCGCCGCCGCGATCTGCCCGATCATGATGTCGGGCGCGGAGCTCGCGATCGAAGGCAGGTTGTGGTGCTCGGCGACCCAATAGCGGGTGAAGCCCAAGCGGTCGGCGAGCCGCGCCAGGTCGAGCGAATTGCGCAGCGAAATGGCGCCGGACGACCCTGCGGCGACCGGCGACAGATCGAGGATGGAGAGGGCAACGGGCCGTACCGGCATGCTCGCGTCAGAACGGCCACGGCCGGCGCAGGCGCCAATCCTTTTTCCATCCGGTGAGCTGCCCGTTGCGGAACTGCAGCGCGAGGGCGGAGTCGACCGGATAGAAGCCGGGAACGCCCGGCGCTCCGTAGGCGAGATAGATCTCCGAGCCGGGCCCGCCGGAATAGTGGACGAGCGGCACGCCGAGCGCGATCGAAGCCTCCTGGGGCGTCATGCCGAAGACGAGCGGAGCGGTATTGGATTGCGT
>VAZL01000922.1 GCA_005883445.1 Alphaproteobacteria bacterium
CTCCTTCGAGCTGGTCGACCCGCTTGGCCTCGAGCTGCCGCCGTTCACCGCCGGCGCCCATCTCGACGTGCGTATCAACGACGACATCCGCCGCCAGTATTCGCTGTGCAACGATCCGCAGGAGCGGGATCGCTACGTCATCGCCGTGCTCAACGAGCCGGCAGGCCGCGGAGGATCGCGCGCGATGCACGAACAGATCGCGATCGGCAGCGTCCTGTTGGTGTCGGCGCCGCGCAACCGCTTCCCGCTGGCCGGGCGTGAGGCGCGCTTCCACCTGCTGCTGGCGGGCGGCATCGGCGTCACGCCGATGCTGGCGATGATCGCCGAGCTGGAGCGGCGGGCGAGCCCCTGGCGCATGCATTATTGCACGCGCAGTCCCGCGCGCACGGCCTTCCACGACCGCCTGCGACCGCTGATCGCGGCCGGCAAGGTCGAGCTTCATCACGACGACGGCGACCCGGCGCGAGGCCTCGATATCTCTCGGACGCTTGCGGCCTTCGAGGTCGGAACGCACGTCTATTTTTGCGGCCCGCCAGGCTTCATGCATGCGGCCAAGGCCAGCGTCTCGGCCTGGCCGCCCTTCAACGTGCATTACGAGTATTTCACCGCGGCCGACGACCGAACCGAGGCCGTCAATACGCCGTTCCAGGTTAAGATCAAGAAGAGCGGCCAGATCTTCGACATCCCGGCCGACCGTTCGATCGTCGCCGTATTGCGCGACAACGGCTTCGAGATCGAAACCGATTGCGAGGATGGCTACTGCGGAACTTGCATCACGCGCTATCTCGACGGCGAGCCGGAACACCGCGATACGGTGCTGGGGGAGGATGAACGCAAGCGCTACGCGATGATCTGCTGCGCGCGGGCCAGAAGCCNNNNCGAACCGAACTGCCGCGAAATCACGAGGAGAAACGCCATGAGCCCACATTCGGTTGTTCGCAACAGCTGGTACGTTGCCGGACTTTCCAAGGACTTCCCGAAG
Organism: Alphaproteobacteria bacterium; assembly: GCA_005883445.1. Taxonomy (GTDB): domain Bacteria; phylum Pseudomonadota; class Alphaproteobacteria; order Rhizobiales; family Xanthobacteraceae; genus VAZQ01. Next base: position 983 of record VAZL01000922.1, read on the forward strand.
GAGACCCTCAGCGGTCACGTGATCGCCAAGCGCCCCATCGTCATCTGGCGCACCAAGGATGGTGACATCGCGGCCTTCGACGACCGCTGCTCGCACAAGCGCTTCCCGTTGTCGAAGGGACGACTGATGCCGGACGGCACACTCGAATGCGCCTACCATGGCCTGCGCTACGACACGTCCGGCAAGTGTGTGATGATCCCCTCGCATCCCACCGGCCCGATTTCGCCGCAAGCCAAGGTGATCGGCTTCCCGGTCAAGGAACAGGACGGCCTGGTCTGGATCTGGCCGGGCGATCCCGCGCTCGCCGAGATGCGGCAGCCGCCGCGGCTGCCCGAGGTGGCCGACGACCGCTGGGACAGCATCGTGGTCGGCCCGATGCAGGTCCCGGCCAATTATCTCCTGCTGATCGAGAACCTGCTCGACATCACGCATTTCTATCCGCTGCACGACGGCAACATCGGCGACGTCGCCAACAGTCGTATCCCCATCGAGCTCGAGGAGGGCGAGGTCGACGGCAACCGCTACGTGATGACCGTTCGCAAGACCGCGAACTACGTCCAGCCGCCCTATCTCGTCGACTGGTTCACCTACGAGACCGTCGACCGCCACCACACCCATTGCATGATGAGCCCCGCGGTGACGCGGGTCGTGATGCGCGTTGCGAACCCGGGCGAGCTTAACGACCGCAAGGGCGAGCGCGAATATCCCGGCACCCTGGAGGTCACCGGCAATGAGCGCGGCTATGTGCTTATCCACACCCACACGCCGGTCGACGAAAAGAACCACATCTGGCGCGTGATCGTGAATTGTCCGGCGCATCACATGTCGCACGGCGACTCGAACAAATCAGCCGCCAAGCGGGTCGCCGAGATGTTCCCGGAGGTCGCCGCGGAGGACGAATGGGCGCTGGCGCAGCAGCAGCAGATGTTCGCTTATCCCGACGAGGGCTACACCGAGGTGTTCCTCAAGCCCGACCTGGCGCTGCGCCGTGCCCGCAAGATCTTCGTCGATCTGCTGCGCGAGCAAGAGCTGGCGAAGGCGCAAGCCGCGGAATAGGTGCGGCACGCGTTGGCAGGGCGGTGATGCGTTGGGCAGCGTACCGGGCAGGCGCGCTGGCATGAGCGGATCGAGCAACGGCAAAAGCCACGGACCGCTGGCGGGGGTCCGCGTCCTCGAATTCGGGCAGATCGCGGCGGGCCCCTTCGCGGGCTCGCTGCTCGCCGATCTCGGCGCCG
>VAZL01000923.1 GCA_005883445.1 Alphaproteobacteria bacterium
GAGCTGCGCGAGCACATCAGCGCGGCGCGATCGGGCGCAACCTGACGCGAGGATGACTGCGTGGCCACGACCGGCATTCTCGACGACACGCCTCCGGTACGGCGACGCAAGCCCTTCCTGCTGCGGCGCAAGACGCTCCGTCACATCCTGCCCTGGGTGGTGATCCTCGGCATTTTCTTGATCTGGGAGGCCGTCGTGCGCGCCTTCGAGATCGAGCAGTTCGTGCTGCCGGCGCCGTCGGCGATCTTCGCGTCCGGATGGCAGTGGCGCGAGCCGATCCTCGTCAACGCCTGGCAAACGCTCATGACGACCGCGATCGGGTTCTTGCTCGCGGTCGCCGTGGGTTTGCTCGCGGGCATCGCGGTCGGCTCATCGACCTTGGTGTACGACAGCTTCTACCCCGCGTTGATCGGGTTTAATTCCATTCCGAAGGTCGCGGTCGTCCCCATCTTGGTGATCTGGTTCGGCGTCGGCACCATTCCGGCAATCATCACGGCCTTCCTCATCGCTTTCTTTCCGATCCTGGTGAACGTCGCGGTCGGCATTGCGACCGTTGAACCCGAGCTGCAGGACGTGCTGCGGGCCTTGGGCGCGAGCCGCTGGCAGGTGATCAGGAAGGTGGGACTGCCGCGATCCATGCCGTATTTCTTCGCTTCGCTGAAGGTCGCGATTACGTTCGCGTTCGTCGGCACCATCGTTGCGGAGACCGTCGCGGCCAACAAGGGTATCGGCAATCTGATGCTTGTGGCGTCCTCCCGCTTCGAAGTGCCGCTTGCGTTTGCCGGCCTGTTGGTGACCAGCGTCATGGGCATCGGCATGTACCTCGTCTGCGCTGCCATCGAGCGCAGGATGACCGGTTGGGCCACACGTGGCGCGGACGCTATGTTGCGTGGACAGGGATGAGCAACCGAGGTTGTGGCTGCGCGGTCAATGAGCGCACGTCCTAGTTTGCCGCGGCGATGGCTTGAGCGCGCGCGATCACATCGGGCGGGGAGCGGTAGAGCCGGTCCACCAGCGCCTGCACGTCGGCGCCGCCGACGAAGCCGAGCTCGAGGTCCATCTTTGCGGCCTCGGCTATGAGCTGCGGGTCGCGCATGGCGGCGGCGAAGGCCGTGCGTAGCGCCTCGCCCACCTGCGGATGGAGGCCGGGCGGCGCGATCAGCGGACGGCCCATGGCCTGGCGGGAGAAGATCAGCTCCAGGACTTGGCGGTCGGCGGCGGCGGTCACGAACGCATCGAGCGTCGGCACATCCGGCAGCTCTTTGTGCTTGGCCAGACCGAGCTGATGCCGTCGAGCTCGCCGCGCTCGATAGCGAGCATGATCTCCTGCGTGCCCGGATAGCCGGCGATCGGCTTGAGCTTGGTGCCGATCAGCGAATTGAGCGCCACCGTGAAGGCCTGCTGGTCGCCGCCAGCGCCGGTCGATCCGACCGTGAGCGCGGTGCCCGCGAGAATCTCCTGCAAATTCGCAGCGGGCGCGCCTTGCCGGATGAAGAAGCCCGACACCTCGTTGTTCATGCTGCCGAGCCAGACGAAGCTGCGCGCATCGAATTTCGTTTGCGTGGCGCCGATGAGCGGCTCCATCGCCACGCCGCGGCCGATCATGGCGATCTCGGTGCCGTCCTTGGCGGCCGCATAGTAGAGATAATTGGCGAGATTGAGCGAGCCCGCGCCCGGCCGGTTC
>VAZL01000924.1:0-1245 GCA_005883445.1 Alphaproteobacteria bacterium
CGACCGCCGCGGTACGCTGCGTGGACGCCGCCAGATCATGCTCGACGATTCCGACGTGCACCATCATCGGCACGCGAAGGCCGCGGTCGGCGCCGTGGCCGCGGCGGCAATCGGAGATCCGGCGGTGTTCGTGTCAGTCGATGCGATGCATCAGGGGCCGCAGGGCGGAGGACCGGTGATTGCCATCATCGATGCGGGAGAGTAGGGGCTGGCGGCACGAGGCTTGCTTGGCGTCTTGCATGAATACGGGCACGCCCAGAGATGGAGACGTTACCATGAACAGATATGCGTCAACGCTACGGCACGTCATGTCGGCCCTCGCCGCGATCGTCGCGCTCGCCGCGCCGGCATCGGCGCAGGACAAGGTCAAAGTCGGCGTATTTCCGGTGAGCTCGTCGCTGCCCTATTTCGTCGCGGTCGAGCGCGGATTCTTCAAGGAGCAGAACGTCGAGCCTGAAATGGTGCGACTCATCGGCGGTCCGCCGAACGTGGCGGCGATGATCACCAATCAGATCGACGCTTCCGCCGTGCTGGTGACGATCGAAGGCATGAACGCCAACATCAAAAAGCCCGGCGTCGCCATGTACATCTCGGTGAACAGCCAGAACAAGACTTACCAGATGGAGCAGTTCGTCGTCCGCAAGGGCTTCCCCGCGACCTCGCTCAAGGATCTCAAGGGCGCCAGAATCATGTCCGCGCCCGGGCCCGCCAATGTGACCATGGCAAAAGCGGCGCTGGCAGCGGCGGGGCTCAAGGACGGCGACTACACCATCGACCAGCTCGACATGGGCCAGCACGTCAACGTGATGCAGGCCGGCACCTTCGATGCCGGCTACACGCTCGAGCCCAATGCCTCCACCATGCGCAAGATGGGTATCGCCACCACCATCGAAGCGGGCGTCATCGCCCATTACGTGTTGGGCGACCCCGATGCCAACGCCTTCGTCGCTGGCTGCGCGCTCACCAGCGACTTCATCAAGAGCCGGCCAGATGTGGCCAAGCGTTTCGCGGCGGCTTGGGGCAGGGCGGTCGAATTGATCAACTCCAATCCGCAAGAGGCACGCAAGCACCTGCTCAAGAACACGTTCACGCCCGACGACGTCGTCGATACGGTTCCCATGATCCGATACTTCATGGCCAAGGATCTCACGGCCAAGGACAAGGCGGACTACCAGAAATTCATCGACTTCTCGGTGCAAGCCGGCACGCTGAGCGAGAAGGTGGACGTGAGCAAATATCTGCAAG
>VAZL01000924.1:1530-3692 GCA_005883445.1 Alphaproteobacteria bacterium
TCGACAACATCCAATATCCACTCAAGCTGATGAAGCTGCCGAAGGCCGAACGGCGCGCGCGCACGGAGCGGATGGTCGCCAGCCTCGGCGTCAAGATCGACCTCAACCGCTACCCCTACGAGCTGTCGGGCGGCCAGCAGCAGCTGGTCTCGATCATGCGCGCGCTCGTGGTGGAACCGCAATTCCTCTTTCTCGACGAGCCGTTCTCGGCGCTCGACTACGAGATGACGCTGTTCATGCGCGACCAGCTTCAGCGCATCTTCGTGGAAACGGGCACGACGACGGTGCTTGTCTCCCATGACCTCGAGGAGGCGGTTTATCTCGCCGACCGCATTCTCCTGCTCTCGCGCCGTCCGGCATGCGTTGCGGACTACGTGCATTACGACGCCGCGCGGCCGCGCACCGACGCCACGCTGTCGCAGCACGACTTCATCCGCATCAAGGCGCACTGCCTCGACGTATTCCAGCGGGAGGTGCGCAAGGGATGAGGCGTTTCGATCCTTACCTTCCGATCATCGGCGTCGTCGGGCTGATTGTCGTCTGGTATCTGGCGGTGTGGTATCAGGTCGTGGATCGCGTGCTGCTGCCGTCGCCAATCGACACGTTTCGTGCGCTGTGGAATGGGATGACCGGTGGCCGGCTCGGCTTCGATTTCATGCGGACGCTGGAGCGCACGATCCTCGCAACGCTGATCGCGGCTGCGATTGCGATCCCGCTCGGCATTCTCCTGGGCGCGTCCGAGAAGGTTTACCGCTCCGTCGAGTTCGTCGTCGATTTCTTCCGTTCCACCCCGGCCTCCGCCATGTTCCCGCTGTTCCTGGTGCTGTTCGGGGTCGGGGACAAGACCAAGATTTCGGTCGCCGCCTTCGGGGCGGCGCTGGTCATTCTGTTCAACGTCGCCTATGGGGTCATGCACGCGCGCAAGACGCGGCTCTTGGCCGCCAAGGTGATGGGCGCGTCGCGAATCCGGGTGCTCACCGACGTCATGCTGCTCGAATCGTTGCCGCAGACCTTCGTCGGATTGCGCAATGGCGTCTCCCTGGCGCTCGTGATCGTGGTCGTGGCCGAGATGTTCATCGGCTCGACCGACGGCCTCGGGCAGCGCGTGTTCGAGGCGCAGCAATTGTTCGCCATGCCCGACATGTACGCGGCGATCTTCGCGGCCGGCGGCCTGGGCTACGGACTCAATCTCCTGTTTCTGCTGGTCGAGCGCCAGTTCGTCCACTGGTCGGGGAAGTGACGGATTCGATGGCCGATGAGAGTTTGACGCGAAAGACTGCGCGCGAACTCGCCGCCATGATCAAGGCGCGCGCGGTGAGCCCGGTCGAGGTTTTGGACGCGCATCTGGCGGTGATCGCGCGCGTGAACCCCAAGCTCAACGCCATCGTGACGCTCGCGGCCGAGCAGGCAAAAGAGCAAGCTCGCGCCGTCGAGGCCGCGGTCATGCGCGGCGAGCGCCTCGGAGCGCTCGCCGGGCTTCCTGTCGCGATCAAGGACGTCACGCCGACGGCCGGCATCCGCACCACGTTCGGCTCGCCGCTCTACAAGGATCACGTCCCCGAAGAGGATGCTGAAGCGGTCCGCCGGCTCAAGGCCGCCGGCGCCATCGTGCTGGCGAAGACCAACACGCCGGAATTCGCGACCGGCGCAAACACGGTGAACGCCGTGTTCGGCGCGACGCGCAATCCCTGGAATCCCGCGCTCAGCCCAGCCGAATTCCGGCGGCGTTCTGCGGCATCGTGGGGATACGGCCGACGCCCGGCGTTACGCCCAATCATCCGACGCCGTTGCTGTGGGATGCGGGCCAAGTGCACGGCCCGCTGGCGCGCACGGCGGAGGACGCGGCGCTCGTGCTCGACACCATGATCGGGGTGAGCCGCTTCTCGCCGATCTCGGTTGCGCCGCCCTGGCCGAGCGCGCTCGCCGAGGTCGACCGCTGCAAGGATGCGCGCGGGTTGCGGATCGCCTACGCGTCCGACATTGCCGGGATCGGCGTCGATGCCGAGATCGACGCGATCTGCCGGCAAGCCGCACGGCAGCTGCAGGATGCCGGCGCGATCGTCGAGGAGGTCGCGTTCGACGCATCCGACGGCCGCGATCCTTATAAGACTTGGCGCGGCTGGATGCTCGGACGGCAATTCACGCGGCTTTCGCGAGTCGAA
>VAZL01000925.1 GCA_005883445.1 Alphaproteobacteria bacterium
ATGAGAGCGACGATGAAGGGCTGCGAAACGGTCTGACCATAGCCAATCGGCAGCGGCCGATCGGCGTAGGCGTCGGCGCGTAGGCGGTCAGGAACAAACACGTGTCGCGGCACGGCGCTCACCGCTTTGAGTACTTCTGGTGCGATATAGTTGCGGCCGAGCGTCGTACTCGCCTGCTTCGCGTGAGCCTCAATGGTCGTCACCATGTGGGCACGCTCGGCTGCCAGTTCCGTTTGGACTGCCGTAACCGACGAACGATCAGCAACCAGGAGTACTAGGCTGGCTCCAAGAACGACCGCGGCTAGGCTGATCACAACAGCTAGCGCGGCGCGGTTCCGAGCCAGGACGGCACGGATCAGGTCGATCGTTGTAATCTTGTCTTGCTGGGCCATGGCGTCCCTCTAATGTAAGCACAGCTTACAACCCAGCGGGCTGGCCCGCCTCCCGAACAAAAAGGGCGCGATGCCGACAACCTATTCACGCCGCAGGCGCGGCCCGAAGCCCGAGCGCCACCGCCCGGCTCGAACTGCTCGCCGCATCCCCCGACGGCTGCAGCAAGGCGATCATGCTCGCGCACGGGTTCACGGTCGATTTCCTGGTGGAGCTCATCCGCACCGGGGTGCGCCTTCCGCCCAGCGATATTCGAAATCCGCGACGGCGACCATCCCTACCGTTTTTCAACATGGTGACGATCAGGTCTCAACGGGAGGCGGCTGGGCCACCCTATCTGTGCATCGCCAAGCGCGCCGCCAGGCTATAGGATTTTGAGTTGTAACTGTTCTGCACGGCAGCGAAGGATGGCGGCTTGAACATTGCGAGCTTCGGTCGAGTGTTAATGGCGTTCGCGATCGTGAGCGTCCTGGGCATCGTCTTGCAAGTCGATGCTGCCGGTGGTGGCCCCGATCAAAAAGCGGACGCCACGCCCGCCGATCCCGCCACTCTCGCCACGATCAAGGGAGCAATCGCGCTGGCGCGCAAGGGCGAGCCGGCGCAGGCAAGCGACGTAAAAGAAAGTATCAGCGATCCCGTCGCTCGCAAAGTGGTCGAGTGGGCGATCCTGTGCAGCGACAACAACGAGGTCGACTTCCAACGCTATGTTGCTTTCATTTCCGACAACCCGGGCTGGCCGAATATCGGTTTGCTGCGCCGACGCGCGGAGGCGGCACTCTGGAAGGAACGCCTCGATCCCCCGAGCGTACGCGCATATTTTGACAAGGACCAGCCGCTCACAGCCCAGGGCAAGTTTGCGCTGGCTCGCGCGTTGCTGTTGGAAGGGGACCGAGCCGACGCGCAGAATCTCGTTCGCGAGGCTTGGCGTCACGACAACTTCGCGGGCGACCTCGAAGCCCAGATTCTGGATGTTTTCCGAGACCTGATCACCGACGCCGACCACAAGACACGGATGGACATGCGGCTCTATGCGGAGGACGTCGACGCGGCCTTGCGCTCGGCCAATCGCGCCGCCAGCAACGCGCCTGTTATCGCCATTGCCCGTGTCGCGGTCATCAAAAAAGCGGCCGATGCGAAGGCGCAGCTGGATGGGGTACCGGCGGAAGCGCGCGGCGACATCGGCTATATCTTCAGTCGCGCCCAATGGCTGCGTCGCGAGGGGAAGGCGACGGAAGCGGCCGAACTGATCCTGTCGGTCCCCGACGATCCGACGCAAGCGCTCGACGCCGACCAATGGTGGATCGAGCGGCGGTTTGTCTCCCGAACGCTGCTCGACCTCGGCGACGCCAAGACCGCGTATCGCGTCGCGAGCGCCGCCGCCGTGCCGAGCCGGCAGAACTATCGAGTTGAGCACCAGTTCACCTCCGGCTGGATTGCGCTGCGATTCCTCAATGATGCCAGCACCGCGCTTGCACACTTCGCCAAGGTCGGCCAAGGCACGAGCAATCCGATCACGCTCGCACGCGCCTACTATTGGCAGGGCCGCGCCGCGGACGCGCTCGGCAAGACCAATGACGCTCGGGCGCATTACGAGACGGCGGCGCGCCACTCAACCGCCTATTACGGCCAGCTGGCACGGGCCCGGCTCGGGCTCAAGGACATTGTGATGCGGTCACCGCCCGACCGCGCCTCGGCCCGAGCGGACGTCGTGCGCGCGATCGAGATCCTCTACGATGTTGGCGAGCGCGATCTCATTGCCAGCGGCCTCGCCGAGCTTGGCGAACGGTCCAGGGACGTGGCGACACTCGCAGCGGTCGGCGAAGTCGCCGCCCGCCACCAAGACGCGCGCGCCATGGCGTTGCTCGGTAAGGCGGCACTCGGACGCGGGCTTCCGCTTGAGCACTTCGCATTCCCCACAGTGGGGATCCCGCACTACCGGGCGATCGGGCCTGAGCTTGAGCCGGGAATCGTCTATGCCATCGCCCGTCAGGAGACCAGCTTCAATCCGCGCGTTATTTCAAGCGCGCGTGCCGTAGG
>VAZL01000015.1 GCA_005883445.1 Alphaproteobacteria bacterium
GGCATCGGGCGCGGCATTGCGCTGACGATGGCGCGCGAAGGCGCCGCCGTCGTCGTCTGCGACATCGGCGCGAGCCTCGAAGGCGCCGGCACGGATGCTTCTCCCGCGCAGGAAGTGGTGGACGAGATCAAGCGCGGCGGCGGCGAGGCGATGGCCTCGACGCTATCGATCGCTGAGCCGAAAAACGCCGACGAGATCGTGAAGGCTGCGCTCGCCGCTTTCGGCCGGGTCGACATCCTGGTCAACAACGCCGGCATCTTGCGTGACCGCATCTTCCATCGCATGAGCTGGTCGGACTGGTCGGACGTGCTGGCGGTGCACCTCAACGGTTCCTTCAACATGAGCCGGGCCTGCGCCGTTCAGTTCCGCGAGCAGAATGGCGGCGCCTTCGTGCACATGACGTCGACCTCGGCGCTGGTGGGCAATTTCGGCCAGGCCAATTACATGGCGGCCAAGTTCGGGATTGTCGGCCTCTCGCGCGGGATTGCGCTCGACATGCAGCGCTTCAAGGTGCGCTCGAACTGCATCGCGCCGTTCGCTTGGACGCGCATGATCGATTCGATCCCGACGGAGACGCCGGAGGAGAAGGCGCGGGTCGCGCGCATGCAGCAGATGACGCCGGAAAAAATCGCCCCGCTCACCGTTTATCTCGCCTCCGACCGCGCCGAGGGGATTTCCGGGCAGATTTTCGGCGTGCGCAACAACGAGATTTTCCTGTTCAATCAGCCGCGCGTGGTTCGCAGCATCCATCGTTCCGACGGCTGGACGCCGGAGAACATCGCCCAGCAGCTCAAGGGCGCGCTCGGCCCTTCGTTCACGCCGCTCGAGCGTTCGAGCGACGTGTTCTCGTGGGATCCGGTGTAAGCTCGCGCACGAGGATGCGGCGGAGCTGACGTTCTGCGACAGCCGCGCCGATGCGAGACGATGGTGAGTGCGGTTTGAAATCCATGGCCCAAGCCGAGCGCAGTGCCGCGAACGAGGACCTCGCGCAGATCCGCGAGTCCGTTCGCGCGCTTTGTGCCAAATTCCCCGGCGAATACTGGCGCGCGCTCGATCGCGAGCGTGCCTATCCGACCGAATTCGTCGCGGCGCTCACGCAGGCTGGTTTTCTCGCTGCGCTGATCCCGGAAGAATACGGCGGTAGCGGATTGAGCATGACGGCCGCGGCGGCCATCATGGAGGAGATCCAGGCGTCGGGCTGCAACGGCGCGGCCTGCCACGCCCAGATGTACACCATGGGCACGCTGCTGCGGCACGGCAGCGCGGCGCAGAAGGCGCGCTGGCTGCCGGCGATCGCGTCGGGCGAACTGCGGCTGCAGGCCTTCGGCGTCACCGAGCCGACATCGGGCTCCGACACGCTCAACCTGCGCACCACCGCCGTGCGCGAGGGCGACCATTACGTCATCAACGGCCAGAAGATCTGGACGTCGCGCGCCGAGCATTCCGATCTTCTCCTGCTCCTTGCCCGCACCACGCCGCGCGAAGCGGTCACGAGGCGCAGCGACGGCCTCTCGGTCTTTCTCGTCGACATGCGGCTCGCGCAAGGCACCGGCATCAGCATCAGCCCGATCCGCACCATGATGAACCACGCGACGACGGAGCTGTTCTTCGACGATCTGCGCGTTCCGGCGGAAAACCTCATCGGCGAGGAAGGTCAGGGCTTCCGCTACATTTTGAGCGGCATGAATGCCGAGCGCATCCTGATCGCGGCGGAATGCATCGGCGATGCCAAGTGGTTCATCGCCAAGGCCACCGGCTATGCCAAGGAGCGGATCGTGTTCGGCCGGCCGATCGGCCAGAACCAGGGCGTCCAGTTCCCGATCGCGCGCGCCTATGCGCAGATGCGCGCGGCCGAGTTGATGGTGGGCGCGGCCGCCGCCCTCTACGAGGCCGGGCGCGAGTGCGGCGCCGAAGCCAACATGGCGAAGCTCCTTGCCGCCGACGCGTCCTGGGCGGCGGCCGACATGTGCCTGCAGACCCACGGCGGCTTCGGCTTTGCCGAGGAGTTCGACGTCGAGCGCAAGTTCCGCGAGACGCGGCTCTATCAGACCGCGCCGATCTCGACCAATCTGATCCTGTCCTACCTCGCCGAGCACGTTCTCGGCCTGCCGCGGTCGTACTGAGCAGCTGCAGCACGGAAAAACTGCAATTGCGGCTTGCCGACGCGGCAACCCGTTGGCTAGGAGATGGTTATCAATCGGGGTTAACCGCGATGGGTACGAGCCTTCTCGCCGATATCGGCGGTAGCAAGAGCCGGTTCGCGCTCGCCAATTCGGCCGGGCCGCCCGAGCGCGTCTTGGTGATCGAAAACGACACGGTCGCCGACCTCGATGCGGCGGTCGCGCGCTACCTCGAGGAGACCGGAGCGCGCCCGCGCGCGGCGACGCTCGCCGTGGCTGGCCCGGTCGACGGCGAGGAGATCGGGCTCACCAATCGGACGAGCTGGCGCTTCCGGCGCCGCGAATTCGCCAAGCGCTTTGGATTTTCGCAGCTTCGCGTGCTGAACGATTTCGAGGCCATCGCCTGGGCGCTGCCGCGGCTCGGTGCGGCGCAGACGCGGCCGCTGGGCAAGCCGGTCGCGGCGCGCGCGGGCGTCAAGGTCGTGCTCGGCCCCGGCACGGGGCTCGGGGTGGCGGCGCTCTTGCCCGCCGATGGCCGCTGGCACGTGGTGGCGAGCGAGGGCGGACATGCCTCGTTCGGGCCGCAGGCGGCGGACGAATTCGAGGTGTTCGCGCGGCTTCGCCAGGAGTGCGGGGCGGTCAGCGCCGAGGCGGTGCTGTCCGGCCCCGGTCTGGTGCGGCTCGCGCGCGCGCTCGACCCGCGCGCGGCCTGCCACGAGGCAGAGACCATTGCCGCGAGCGCGCTGGCGCGCGAGCCTTCGGCGCAGGCGGCGGCGCGGCTGTTCGTGCGCTTGCTCGGGCGCTTTGCCGGCGGCCTCGCGCTCACCTTCAAGGCGCTCGGCGGCGTCTACATCGCCGGCGGGGTCGCGAGCGGGCTTGGGCCGCTGCTCGACGAGCCGCAGTTCCGCGCCGCCTTCGAGGCGCACCCGCCCTACCAGCGGCTGCTGGAGGCGATCCCGACGCTGCTCATCACCTGCGAGGAACCCGGCCTGATCGGCTGCGCCGCGGTGGCGAGTGAGCATGCCGTAACGGCGTAGGCGTTCGTCGACATCGCAAGCAGCGCCCGAGCGTCACGCCAGCCCAAGCTCGGTGAACGCGCGTGTGTGATGCTCGGCAGCATCCGGCGAGAAGCAGCAGAAGACGACGCGCGTGAGGCCGCGCGGCGCATGCGCGACCTCCGCCGCCACGCTGCCGACGGCGATGCGTGCCGCGCGCTCCGGCGGAAAACGATAGATGCCGGTCGAGATGGCGGGAAACGCGATCGAGCTCAAGCCCTGCGCGGCTGCGAGCGCGAGCGCCGTGCGATAGCAGGACGCGAGCAAGTCATCCTCGCCCTTGCCGCCGCCACCCCACACCGGGCCCACGGCGTGGATGACGTGTTTGGCTTTGAGGCGATAGCCGCGGGTGATCTTGGCGGAACCGGTGTCGCAGCCGCCGAGCGTGCGACATTCGGCGAGAAGCTCAGGCCCAGCGGCGCGATGGATGGCGCCGTCGACGCCGCCGCCGCCGAGCAGCGTTCGGTTAGCAGCGTTGACGATGGCCCCGACCTCAAGCGTGGTGATATCCGCGACGCAGATTTCGAGCTGCGTCGCGCCGACTTCGGCGGTGAGCAGGGAAGCGGTCATGGATCGATGGTAGCGCAAACGCGTGCGTGGCGCAGCGCATTGCGCGTCGTAGCTAGTCGGCGCTACTCGACCAATTCCGGCTCGACTTTGGCGGCCAAATCGATCGTGCTGCGGCGGCCGATGTCGTCGAAATGGGCATCGAGGAAGCGTCGGGTCGCGCGCTGTCCGAGCTTGTGCAGCGTCTCGAAATATTCGTAGTCGGTCTTGAGCGTGCTGCGCGCGCCGAAGGCTTCGCCCAGATCTTCCATGACGATGCGATGGAGCTTGAGCCGGCGGAATTCGCCCGCCCGCGTTCCTCGCGGCAATCGTCCCTCGTCGATGAGGCGGTTGACGAAGGCGACCCCGCGCAGCTCCGAGAGCAGCGAGGCATTGAAGTTGATCTCGTTGACGCGGCTCATGATCTCGCGCGTGCGCGTGGGCACGTTGCGGCGCTCGCGCGGATTGATCTGAACGATCAACGCGTCCTCGGTCGCGGTCGCGCGCAGGAACGGGGTGACGACCGGATTGCCGCTGTAGCCGCCGTCCCAATAGGGCACGCCGTCGATCTCGACCGCGCGGAACAGCAGCGGAAGCGCGGCCGAGGCCATCACCACCTCGGCCGTGATCTCGGCGCGCGTGAATACGCGCAACTCCCCGGTCTGGACATTGGTGGCCGAGATGAAGAGTTCGAGACCGCGATCGCGACGGATCGCCTCGAAGTCGACGAAGCGCTCGATCAGCTCTTTGAGCGGATTGATGTTGAGCGGGTTGAGATCATAGGGCGACAACATGCGCGACATCGCGGTGAACCACAGGCCGTCGCCCGGAACGAAAGGGAACAGCCGCTCGACCACGCCGCGCTGCAGGCTTCCGAGGTGGCCGTCGACGCTGACCGCGCGCCAGAAATCGGCGAGCCGCTGGCGCGCCTCGTCCGGTCCGCCGCGGGTGAGCCCGTCGGCGAGCATGACCGCGTTCACCGCTCCCGCCGACGCGCCGGAGATGCCTTCGATCCCGATCCTGCCGTCGTCGAGCAGCTGATCGAGCACGCCCCAGGTGAACGCGCCGTGCGCGCCGCCGCCCTGCAGGGCGAGATTGATCGGCTTGGCGCGACCCTTGCTCACTCGCCCAGGCGGCGGCCTGCGCCGCGGCGGACTGCGCGGCGTGAGCGCGTTGGAAATGAAACTTGCGAGCAGAATAGGAAACATTCTCGAATTTTCGATGTGGAGGGTTTGGCGAGGGGATTCGTACAATGTGGGGATGATATTGCTGCATTGCAATATCAAATTATGGCAGTGCAACAAGAGCAAAAAATGTTCAAAACGGGTAACGTCCAGGCATGTCGAAATCCAAAACGTCGCGAGCGTCGTCGAATCGCCCGCCCGCCATCTTCCCACCCCCAGGCCATGACCATGATCGCTGCTCGAGCGATGCCATGGCCATCGCCGAGGCGCGCTGTGGGCAACGCGGCCAGCGCCTAACTCCCATCCGGCGCAAAGTGCTCGCGGCGCTTCTGGGCAGCCACAAGCCGCTGGGCGCCTACGAGATCATCGACCGGCTCGCGCTCAAGGGGCCGCGGCTGGCGCCGATCACCGCCTACCGGGCGCTCGAGTTCCTGCGTGAGAATGGGCTCGTGCACCGCATCGAGAGCCGCAATGCGTTCATCGCATGCGTGCACAATCACACCGCCAGCGCGCTCGTGGTGTTTCTGATCTGCGAGCGTTGCGGGGCCGTGGGGGAGGCGTCTTCAAGCGACGTCGCGGCGACCCTCACCTCAGCCGCGCGCGCCGCCGGCTTTACGCCCAAATCGCCGGTGATCGAGCTCAGCGGCATCTGCACGCACTGCCAGCCGCGGGGAACACACGCCCGATGAGGGTGACAATCCGTAAATGGCCCTTGGCTGTGCGCGGGAACCCGGCGCGTTGACGGCGAGGGCGCAGTCTGGCACTTCCCTGCGCCAAAGGAGCCCAAACATGACCGAAGCCGGGCCGCAGCAGCGCCGCCGGTCGGTGCCCGTGGATGTGGGCGGCGTGCTCGTGGGTGGTGGCGCGCCCGTCGTCGTGCAGTCCATGACCAATACCGACACCGCCGACGTCGAGGAGACGGCACGGCAGGTGGCGGCGCTGGCGGCCGCGGGCTCCGAGATCGTGCGCATCACCGTCGACCGCAACGAGGCGGCAGCCGCGGTGCCGCGCATCAAGGAGCGGCTGCTCAAGATGGGCGTCGGCGTGCCAATCGCCGGCGACTTTCACTACATCGGCCACAAGCTCCTGGCCGAGTACCCGACCTGCGCCGAAGCGCTCGACGGTGCGCATCGGCGCCAATTGGGGCTCGCTCGACCAGGAGCTGTTGACCCGCCTGATGGACGAGAACGCGCGCTCGTCCTCCCCGCGCGACGCGCGCGAGGTGACGCGCGAGGCCATGGTGCAATCCGCGCTCCTTTCCGCCGAACGCGCCGAGGAGATCGGGCTCGCGCGCGACCGCATCATCTTGTCGGCCAAAGTGTCGGCGGTGCAGGATCTGATCGCGGTCTACGTCGATCTCGCGCGGCGCTCGGACTATGCCCTCCATCTCGGGCTGACCGAGGCCGGGATGGGCTCAAAGGGGATCGTGGCATCCGCGGCCGCGCTGAGCATTCTGCTGCAGCGAGGCATCGGCGACACCATCCGCATTTCACTCACGCCGGAGCCCGGGGGCGACCGCACGCTCGAAGTGAAGGTGGCGCAGGAACTGCTGCAGACCATGGGCTTTCGCGTGTTCGTGCCGCTCGTTGCCGCGTGCCCGGGCTGCGGGCGCACGACCTCGACCACGTTCCAGGAACTCGCCCGCGACATCCAGGGCTTCATCCACGCGTCGATGCCGCAGTGGAAGCGCAGCTATCCCGGAGTGGAGACGCTCAACGTCGCCGTCATGGGTTGCATCGTCAACGGGCCGGGCGAGAGCAAGCACGCCGACATCGGCATTTCGCTTCCGGGCACCGGCGAGCAGCCTGCAGCGCCGGTCTTCATCGACGGCAAGAAGGTGGCCACGCTGCGCCGCTTCGGGCAGGCCGGCGCCGGACGCACCGCGGCCGAGTAGGCGCGCGGCGCAAGGCGCGCCGCGCCTTCACCGACGGCTCTCAAATGGAATGCGAAAGGATGCGGGCGTGAGCGCCCGCTATTGCCGCGGCTGCCGCAACGGCGACAGTTCCGCGAGCACCCCGATCACTGTAATCAACAAGCAAAGAAGCACAATCTTTTCCACCCGCGCCCTCCACGAACCCACCCCTGGGTATCCGCGAAGGTAGAACGCGATCACGGCGGCACAAGTTCCGCGCGGTGGCAAAGTAATGGCAGGACGCTTAATCGGGCCTTAAATCTGGTGTCGAATTTGCGGCGGGCGGAGGCCTCCGGTCACGCCGCCTTCGGCGGCAGGTTCGGCAGTTCCGCCGCATAGACCTCCTCCATGCGCGATTGCACGCCGTGGCGGGCGAGCGCGTCGGCGAACATGCGGCGCACCAGCGGCCGCTCGTCGGCGTAGTCGATCTGCGTTCCGCCCAGCCGGGTCGAGATCCACGACAGCGGCACGCCTTGCGCGTTGCGCGGCGTCCAGTGCTTGAACGCGAGATAGCGCGCGGGCGTCGGGCCGGAATTGAAATGCTGGTGAAACCAGGCATTGGGCGGAACGATGAGGGTGCCGACCTGCCAGTCGAAACGCCGCGGCTCCTCGCCCTCCGGCCACATCAGCGAATAGCCCTCGCCCGAGAGCACGATGACGTGGGCGCCCGGCCCGTGCGCGTGCGCTTTCTTGTAGGTGCCGACCGGGAACTGGGAGATGTGGCTCGCGATCGAGCCGCGCGCCATGTTGAAGCGGATGTGGCCGCCGCCGGCGCCGCGCTCCTTGGCCGTGATCAGCGGCAGGTTGACGGCGTCGGCGACGAAATTGGTCTGCAGCAGGAAGCCCACCTGCTCGCCCTTGGCGCTGTAGTAGTCGGCCTCGCCGGAGAAGCGGCTCTTGAAATCGTGCCGGTGATTGAACACGAAATCGATATCGTCATAGAGATTGATCACGGACGGCGCGTTGGTCACCGCGACGTAGCGCACCACCTCTTGGCCCGAGCCGTTGAAATGCTGGTACCAGCAATTGAGCGGGATGGCGAAGATCGCGCCTGCCTTCCACTCGAAGGTGACGCGAGCGCCGGCATTGTTCCACACGGCGGTGGAACCGCGGCCCGACAACACCAGGATCATCTCCTCGAACAGGTGGTGTTGCGGCTCGAGCTTTTTGCCCGGCGCGATCTCGCAGACGTAGCAGTCGTTCGAGGTGCGCGAGGCTTCGTGGTTGATGAACACGCCCTTGCCGCTCTTGCGGGCCCAGGGTTTCAATTCGACGGTGCGCAGATTCGGCACGTATTGCGCGCTGATGATGTCGAGCCCTTCCTCGCGCACGAAGCGCAGATAGGGCGAATCCTTCTCGGTCTTGAATTTGTCCGCCAGGTCCTGCGAGACGATCGCGTCCTTGGCCATGGAAGGTCTCCACGCGGGTCGTCTTGGTGTAGCAGCGGCGGGCGGCTCGCGGCAATGCCGGCGCGGCGGTCAATCGATCGGCCGCAACGGCGGCTTGGCTCCTTGCTGCGAACACGCAATGGACCGGCGGCCGTTGACCTCTACGCTGCCGGCTGTGTGTCGCCGCCACCGCGCAGGAGGGCTGCCATGCCGGACGCTGTGGCTCCTGGCGTTTATGTCGAAGAAGCGCCTGCGGGGGCGCGCGTCATCGCCGGCGTTCCGACATCTACGGCCGCGTTCCTCGGTGCGACCCAGGCCGGGCCGGTCGCGGCGCCGCTCCTCGTGCACAGCTTTGCCGAATTCGAGGCGCAGTTCGGCGGCTTGGCCGCCGAGATGCCGCTCGGCTACGCCGTGCAGCAGTATTTCGTTAACGGCGGCCGCGACGCGTTGATCGCGCGGATCGTGCCGAGCGGGCCGACGCTCACCGATGCCGATCTGTCGAGCCCGGCGCTGGAAGCGCAGAAGCGCGGCATATGGCTGCTCGACCATGCCGAGCATTTCAACATCCTCTGCATCCCGCCGCTTACGCGCACCACCGACGTCGGGCGCGCCACCTGGGATGCCGCCGTCGCCTATGCCGTCCGCCGCCGCGCGATAGTGATCGTCGATCCGCCCGCGGCATGGACGGGCGCGCCGACGATGCCTGAGGTCACCGCATTGCTGGCCCGAAGCCCGAACGCCGCGCTCTACTATCCGCGGCTGCAGGCGGGTGATCCCTTGCGCGGCAATCAGATCGCGAGCTTTGCGCCCTGCGGCGCCGTCGCCGGCATCTACGCGCGCACCGACGCCTCCCGCGGCGTCTGGAAAGCTCCGGCGGGGGCGCAGGCGAGCGTGCTCGGCGTGCAGGGATTGAGCGCCGCGCTCTCGGACGCGCAGCTCTCCGCGCTCAATGCCATAGGGGTCAACGGCCTGCGGGTGCTTTCCGGCGCAGTCGTTCTGTGGGGTGCGCGCACGCTCGCGGGAGACGACGTCGCGGACCCGTTCAAATTCGTTCCCCTGCGACGCCTCGACCTGTTCATCGAGGAAAGCATCACGCGCGGCCTGCAGGGGACCGTGTTCGAGCCGAACGGCCCGTCGCTGTGGGAGCGCATCCGCACGAGCGTTGAGGATTTCCTGCTCGGCCTATTTCGCCAAGGCGCGTTGCAGGGCGACAAGCCGCAGGCAGCGTTTTTCGTGCGCTGCGATGCCTCGACCATGACGCAGCAGGACATCGATCAGGGCATCCTCATCCTGGTAATAGGCGTCGCGCTGCTCAAGCCCGCCGAATTCGTCATCATCGGCATCGGCAGCCGTGCCCAGGATCAGCCGTGTGCGAGCTTCGTCTCGCGGCACTACCGCATCCGCACCGCTCGCTACGCGCTGCGCGTCATGTGGGATGGTGCGACCATCGCGGGCGTGCGACGCGTGCGCGGACTTGGCCAGCTTACCGAGCTGGTGAGCGTTCGCGATGGCGGCGATCCCAATGCGTCGCGCGTGGTCGTGGGGCCGACGAAGTTCGAACCGGTGACGATCGAGCGCGGCATCACCCGCGACGACGCCTTCGAAAAATGGGCGCAAGCGATGCGGCAGGGGGCGGGGGCCGCGCCGCGCAAGGACGTGCGGATCGAGCTCCACGATGGCGAACGGCGGCTCACGGTCGCTTGGGTGCTGAAGGGAGCGTTGCCGGTTAAAATCGAGGCGCCCGATCTCAATGCCACGAGCAATGACGTTGCCATCGAGCAGCTGACGCTCGCCTATGAGGGGCTCGAGTTCGATGATAACCCGCCATGCTAAGCGACTGAGACCCGATCGACTGGACGCCTATGCCCCCTGCGACGCAACAGCGGCCGCGCCTTGCCAAACCACGGCCGCGGCCGCGCCGATGGCTGTCCCACCTGGCGTGGGCCTTGGCGCTCGCCATCTTGGTGGTGGTGCTGCTGCCCTATCTCCTGGTGCC
This sequence comes from Alphaproteobacteria bacterium, assembly GCA_005883445.1. Lineage (GTDB taxonomy): Bacteria > Pseudomonadota > Alphaproteobacteria > Rhizobiales > Xanthobacteraceae > VAZQ01. The sequence goes on from VAZL01000015.1 coordinate 10,202, forward strand.
GCTCTACCGCACCCTCAATCCGGTTTCGACCCTGATGCTCTGGCGCTGGGCAACGGGCGCGCGGGTGGAGCGAAGCTTCGTGCCGATCGAGCGCATGGCGCCGGCGCTGCCGATGACGGTGATCGCGTCCGAGGATGGCCGCTTCTGCAGCCATCGCGGCATCGATTGGCGCGAGGTGCGCGAGCGGCTGGAGGATGTCGACGACATCAGCGCGGCGCGGGCGGTCTCCACCATCACCCAGCAGACGGCCAAGAATCTGTTCCTGTGGCCGGGGCGCAGTTTCGTGCGCAAAGCGCTGGAGCTGCCGCTCGCGCTGTGGATCGATTTCGTGCTGCCCAAACGGCGTGTGCTCGAAATCTATCTCAACATCGCGGAATGGGGTCCGAACGGGCAATTCGGCGCCGAGGCCGGCAGCCGCTACGCTTTCAACAAATCCGTGCGCTCGCTGAGCCCGCGCGAGGCGGCGTTGCTGGCCGCGGTGCTGCCGAACCCGCGGCGGCGCAGCGCCAAGCAGCCGGGACCGGCAGTGCGCCGGCTCGCCTTGATCTACGAGGCCCGCGGCGCGGCCCAGGCGGCGCTCGCGTTCTGCGCGAGAACCGCCAGATAATCAAGACGATAGCGAAAGCCGCGCGATCCATTCGCGGCCCTGGCCTTGATGCGCGCGATCCTCTATAAGCGCCGCTTCCGAACGCGGCGGGCGCGCAAGGTTTGCGCCGGGCATTGCCGAGAGACGAGGAGAAAACAGCATGGCCGTTCCGAAACGCAAAACATCGCCGTCGCGGCGCGGGATGCGCCGCTCCGCCGATGCGCTCGCGCGGCCGACCTATGTCGAGGACAAGGATT
>VAZL01000016.1 GCA_005883445.1 Alphaproteobacteria bacterium
TACGCCAAGCCGGTGGGCGTGGTCTGTGCCATCACGCCCTCGACCAATCCGGGCGCGACACCGGTCAACAAGGCGATGATGGCGCTCAAGGGACGCAACGCCATCGTCATTGCCGCGTCGCCGGCCGGCCTCAAGACCACGCAGCGCACGGTCGACTACATGCGCGCCGAGCTCAAGAAGGTCGGCCTGCCCGAAGACCTCGTGCAAATCGTGCCGCCGCCGGCATCGAAGGACATGACACAGGCGCTGATGGAGGCCGCCGATCTGGTGGTCGCCACTGGCTCGCAGGACAACGTGCGGCGCGCCTATTCGAGCGGCACGCCGGCGATCGGGGTGGGCACCGGCAACGTCCCGGTGATCATCGATGAGACCGCCGATCTCAACGAGGCGGCCCAGAAAATCTGCGCGTCGAAAATCTTCGACAATGCGACCTCCTGCTCGTCGGAGAATTCCGTGGTCATTCTCGATGCGGTGTACGATCATGCGATCGCGGCGCTGGAGCGCGCTGGCGGCTACATGGCCGCGCCGATGGAAAAGGAGCGCATCCAGCGCAGGCTGTGGCCGGATGGCAAGCTCAGTCGCCACCTGATCGCGCGCGACGCCGATGTGCTGGCGAGGGCGTTCGGCCTGCCGGTCACGGCCGAGCAAAGGAAGTTCTTCATGGTCGAGGAGACAGGAGTCGGCCGCAACTTCCCGTTTTCCGGGGAGAAGCTGGCGCTGGTGCTCGCGGTCTATCGCGCGAGGGATTTCGACGCCGCCATTGCGCGCGTCAATGAAATCATCGCCCATCAGGGTCGCGGTCATTCCTGCGGATTGCACACGAAGGAGCTCGCACGCGCGCGCAAGCTCGCCGAACAGGTTGACGTGGTGCGCGTGCTCATCAACCAGGCCCACACCTTCGGCAACGGCGGCGCCTTCGACAACGGGCTCAACTTCACGCTCAGCATGGGGTGCGGGACCTGGGGCGGCAACAGCATCAGCGAAAACCTCAACTACAAGCACTTCATCAACATTACCCATCTCGTGACCCCTATTCGCGAAGACAAGCCATCGGAGGAAGAGCTGTTCGGCGCCTACTGGGACAAATACGGTCGCTGAGGCGCCAGATGAACTTCGACGAACACGCGGCGAAATCGCTGGTGCTCGCGCCCGCCGGCATACCGGTGCCGCGCGGGCAAATATGCCGCACGGCGAAGGAAGCGGCCCAAGCGGTTGGCGCGATCGGACCCGCCGCGATCAAGGCACAGGTTGCGGCCGGCAAGCGCGGAAAGGCCGGCGGTATCAAGCCCGCCGATACGCCCGAGGAGGCTGAGCGCGTCGCCGCCGCGATCCTGGGCATGAGCATCGGCGAATACAAGGTCGAGCGCGTGCTAGTCGAGGAACAGGCGAACATCGCGCATGAATTCTATGCGGCCGTCTTGACCGATACGGAGGCGCGCAAGCCGCTCGTTCTGTTCTCGACGCAAGGCGGCATGGACATTGAGAAGGTCGCGGCCGCCAACCCCAATGCGATCCGGCGCCAGCACGTCGATCTGGACGTCGAGCCGGGCGCGGTCGATTTCGTCTCGATGCTGGCCGGCCTGCAGCTCGGCGATGCGCAGGCGAGCGTCGCAGATATTCTTTCTCGCCTCTATGCGGCCTATCGACGGCGCGACGCCGAGCTTCTTGAGATCAATCCGCTGGCGCAGCTCGCGGATCGGCGCGTGGTGGCGCTCGACTGCAAATTCGTGCTCGACGATGCCGCCGCCTATCGGCAGGAGGACATCGTCAGGTTCGGGGCCCCCGCCCCGATGACCGCGCTGGAACAGCGCGGTGCGGAAAACGGTCTGAAGTTCATCCAGGTCGACGGCAATGTCGGCGTGCTGGCGAACGGCGCCGGGCTCACCATGACGACGATGGACGTCATTCGCCACTTCGGCGGCCGGCCGGCCAACTTCCTTGAAATCGGCGGCGAGGCATACACCAAGTCGGCGGCGGCGCTCGACCTCGTTCTGTCCAATCCCGGCGTCAAGAGTCTCATCATCAATTTCTGCGGGGCGTTCGCCCGCACCGATGTCATGGCCGAGGGGGTGGTGAAGGCCTGGCAGGAGCTCAAGCCCGCCATCCCCGTGTTCTTCTCGATCCACGGCACCGGCGAGGACGAGGCCATCGCGCTCGTGCGCGCGCGGCTCGGGATCGAGCCCTACGATCTGATGGAAGACGCCATTCAGGCGGCGGTGCGGGCGGCGCAATGATCATGCGCAGGAGCAGCAAGGTCATCGTGCTCGGCATCACCGGACGCCAGGGCACGTTCTGGACCGAGAAAATGCTCGCCTATGGCACGCAGGTCGTGGCCGGCGTCAATCCGAAACGCGCGGGCGGGCGGCATTGCGATGTGCCGATCTTCGCCTCGACGGCGCAGGCCGTGCGGGACACCGGCGGCGATGTCGCCGTCATGTTCATTCCACCCGCGACTGCGCGCGAGGCGGCGGTGTCGGCAATGGAGGCGGGGATCAAGCATCTGGTCGTGTTGACCGAGCACATCCCAGCGCAGGACGTCATGGCGATGCACGCGGCTGCCGCCCGGCACGGCACGCGCATCGTCGGCCCCAACACTGCCGGCCTGGTGACGCCGGGCGAATGCTTCATCGGGATTATGCCTGCGTTTGTGCCGAGCGTGTTCAAGCCCGGCCATGTTGGAGTGATCTCGCGCAGCGGCAGCCTCGGCACGCTCGTCTGCCTCGAGCTGACGCGATCGGGGCTCGGCCAATCAGCCTTCATCGGCATCGGGGGCGACCCGATGCTCGGCACCACCACGCGCGACGCGCTCGCGGCGCTCGACCACGACCCTCCAACCGAGGCCGTCGTCATCGTCGGCGAAATTGGCGGCACGATGGAAGAAGACGCCGCCGACTACGCCAGGACGATGCGCAAACCGGTTGCCGCCTTCATCGCCGGCGCCGCTTCGCCTCCCGGCAAGAAGATGGGCCACGCCGGCGCCATCGTGACCGGCAATCGCGGAGGCTATGCGTCGAAACGCCGGGCGCTTGAAGCGGCCGGGGTCATCGTCGCCGATACGCCGGCGGAGATTGCGCACGCACTATCCGGAAGAAATCCAAGGCCGCGCCTACACGCTGCCGGTGTTTCGTAACAAGCCCATCAATGCTGCCGCGTGTCCTGCAGGATCAGGTCCGAGGCCTTTTCGCCGATCATGATCGCCGGAAGATTGGTGTTGCCGGACACCAGCGTCGGCATGATCGAGCAATCGGCCACCCAGAGCCCCTCGACGCCCCGCACGCGCAGTTGGGGATCGACCACCGCCGCGTCGTCGGCGCCCATCCGGCAGGTGCCGGCCGGATGAAAAATCGTCGCGCCGTTCTGGCGCGCAAACGCCAACAGCTCGGTCTCGGAATCAACCGCCGGCCCTGGAGTGACTTCGGCGGCTATGTAGTCGGACAGCGGCTTGGTGCGCGCCAGCTCGCGTGCGAATGAAATGGCGCGAACCGCACAGGCGCGGTCGGTTTCGGTTGCAAGATAGTTCGCGTGAATGCGCGGCCGCACCAGCGGATCGGCGCTGGCAAGCTCGATACGCCCGCGGCTTTCCGGACGCAGCTGGCAGACCGAGAGCGTGAAGCCGGAAAAGTCATGGACCTTGCCGCCCGCCATGTCCGCGCTCAGCGTGGCCACATGGAACTGGATATCCGGCGTCCTGGAGTTCGGCATCACGCGCGCAAACAGTCCGCCCTGGTTGATGCCGAGGGCGAGCGGTCCACCGCGGAAGAGCAGCCATTCAAGGCCGATGCGCACGCAGCCTATGACGGAGCGCAACTGGTCGTTGGTCGTGATCGGCACTGCACAGCGATAAATGAGACGAAACTGCAAATGATCCTGCAGATTTTCGCCGACCCCGGCGCGATCGACGACGATCGGGATGCCGTGGTGGCGGAGCGCGGCGGCGGGGCCGATTCCCGACACCATGAGCAGATGCGGCGACTGTATAGACCCGGCGCACAGAATGACGCCGCCTCGCGCCCGAATGATGCAGTCCTGCGCGCCGACGCGGCATTCGATCCCCGCGGCGCGCCCCCGCTCGAACAGGATGCGTGTAGCCAACGCCTGCGTGATGACCCGCAGGTTTCTTCTTTTTCGCGCCGGCCGCAGATAGGCCTTGGCGGCGGAGACGCGCCAGCCGTCCTTCATCGTCAGCTGATAGTAGCCCGCTCCTTCCTGCGACTCGCCGTTGAAATCGTCTGTTCGCGGGATGCCGCGCGCCTGCGCCGACGCTATGAAGGCTTCGATCAGCTCATGCCGCCGTTTGATGCTGCTGACCGCCGTCGGTCCGCCGCTGCCGTGCAACTGGCTTTCGGCATGATCGGGATTGCTCTCCGACTTGACGAAATACGGCAGCACGTCGTTCCACGACCAGCCGGTGTTTCCAAGCCCGGCCCAATGGTCGTAATCCTCGTGCTGGCCGCGGATCGCAATCAGCCCATTGATCGAGCTCGATCCGCCGAGCACGCGACCGCGCGGCCAGTAGATCTGGCGTCCGTCCATGTTGCGGTCGGGCTCGGTGTAGAACTGCCAGTTGACGAGCGGGTCCCACATCGTGCGGCCGTATCCGATCGGCAGCGCAATCCAGAACCTGCGGTCGTGCGGCCCCGCCTCCAGCAAGGCGACGCGGTGGCGCGGATCGGCGGAGAGCCGGTTGGCCAACACGCAACCGGCGGAACCCGCGCCGACGATGATGAAGTCGAACTCGCCGAGATTCATTGATCGTCGTCGCTGATCTCGTCATGGATCAACATGCGTAGCCTGCGCTTGAGCTTCGCGTAGGCGGCGCTGTCCTCGTCCCGCGGGCGCGGCAGATCGACCTCGATGAAGCTCTTCACCCGCCCCGGCCGCCTGGTCATCACGACGATATAGTCGGCGAGCTTGATCGCCTCGTCGATGCTGTGCGTCACCAGCAGCACGGTTTTCGGCTCCCGCTGCCAGATCAACACCAGCTCATCCTGCATCAGGCTGCGGTTCTGCGCATCGAGCGCGGCAAACGGCTCGTCCATCAGGAGAACGCGCGGGCCAACGGCCAGCGCTCGCGCGATGGCGACGCGCTGGCGCATGCCACCGGAGAGATGATGCGGCAGCTTGTGCTCGAATCCCTGCAGCCCCACGAGCTCGACGTGATGGCGCGTCACCCGCGCTCGCTCCGGCCTAGGAATGTTCTTCATCTCCAGGCCGAACGCGATGTTTTGCGCCACGCTCATCCAGGGAAACAACGCATAGTCCTGAAAGATCATGGTGTGCTGCCAGCCGGGCTCGCGGATCGGCGTGCCGTCGACGGTGACAACGCCCTTCGTCGCCTGTTCGAATCCGGCCGCGATGTTGAGCAGCGTTGTCTTGCCGCAGCCGCTGTGGCCGAGGATGGCGCAAAACCGATTGTCGGGGATTTCAAAGCTGACATTGTCGAGCGCGACCACCGAGCCGATGGCACCCGGCTCCCCGTAGATCTTGGACACGGCGGAGACTGCGACCTGGCCCACGGCAAGCTACTTGGCCATCGCCAGCGACCACGGCAGCGTGCGCCGGGTGAGTGCGCGGATGCCGGCATCGATGGCAAGACCGACAATTCCGATGGTCAACATGCCGACGGTGATGATGTCGGTGCGCAGCATGCTGCGCGCGTCGTTGATCAGAAAACCTAGTCCCGAATTGGCGCCGACCAGTTCCGCCGCGACCAGCGCCATCCAGCCGAAACCCAAGGCGATGCGGATGCCGGTGACGATCTGCGGCAATGCGCCCTTGAGCACGATGCGGGTCAGCACCCGGCGCTCGGAAGCACCGAGGCTGCGCGCCGCGCGCACCAGATTTGGCTCGATATTGCGCACGCCCATGATCGTATTGATCAGGATCGGGAAGAACATGCCGAGGAAGATGATGAATTGGTTCTGTTCGTCGCCCAGTCCGAACCACAAAATGCTCAGCGGAATCCAGGCGAGCGGCGGGATCGGCCGCAGCAGTTCCACGATCGGATTCATTTGATTGTAGACCGGACGCCACCATCCCATCGCCATGCCGATCGGGATTGCTGCGGAAGCAAACACGAACGCCGTGGCCTCGCGTTTGAGGCTGGCGGCAAGGTGGTAGAACAACTCGCCAGACATGATCATGGCGGCTGCGGTGACGACGATCGTGGTCGGCGCCGGCATGAGCACCGCCATCTGCGGATCGATCCGTGGCAGCCAAACGCTCGAGGTGAACTCCCAGAGCGCGATCATGACGCCAAACAGCGCCAGATTAGGCAAGTACGCGCCGACCCGAATGATCCAGACCAGCACGGGATTGATCGGCAGCGGAGCTGCCGGTTCGGGCGGCATCGGGGCGCGCGCGGC
>VAZL01000017.1 GCA_005883445.1 Alphaproteobacteria bacterium
AAAGCTACCAGTCGGCAGCGGAATAATGTGAGTCCCCGCTGCTGCTGCAGCAAGGTTGATGCTTCAGCCCAAGCTTTGATCGACACAGTCTTCGTGTGTCGGTATGCGAGAAATAAATCCGCCTGACAGTAGGCTTTCAGCAAGCCGCGTGAACCCCTGTCTCGAAATATCAGGAGCACGGGCCCAAATTCCCGCGTGCTCATAACGCCGTAGCGAACTCACCAGAATGCTGCGCGCGACGTCGGGATAGAACGGCGCGGTGATTTCGGCCAGCTCTTCCCCGCCGTGTTGGGTGAGCCAGTCCTGCATACGCCAAATGGCGCGCGTCATGCCCGTAAACGCATCGCGGTGACGCTCAATTCCACGTTTCGTGGCGATGAACGCCATTGCCGGATAGGGCTCGAAGAGTTGCACCACGTCGAGCTGCCCGTTGCAAAGCGCTTCGAAGTTACTGGCCATCGATCGATCGGGCGCCCGATTGAGCCGAGAGGGATCGACACCTTGCTCGCGCAGGTCGTGCTGCAGGCACATCCAAGGCGTGGCTACTTCGGCAACCCTCGCAAATCGCAGTGACGCCAACTCCCGAAGCTGAAACTCGGGACGATGATGCCTGCCCACCAGATAGAACGGGTCGCGTCCGACGACCTCGCAAAAGCAGACGAGCGGCGAACTCGGCTGCAGGTCGTGGGCTTTCATGACCCGCATCGGCCCGCCCCAGGTAATGTCGATCGCGTCGTTGAGGAGAGCCGACACGCCGTCACCCGGACTGGACGAGTTGACCAATTCGACCTCGACACCCTCGCTGGCATAAAACCCGAGCGAGTGGGCGGCGTAGAACGGCGCGTAAAACACGGCGCGGAAGTTTTCAGCGAGCCTGATTGGCATGACGAGGATCGATCAACGCTTGGATAAGTTCGGTTGTCGCGATCGGCGGCTATCGGTCACTCAATCCATCGATACCCCGCTAGCCTTGATCGGCCCGGCCCATTTTTCAATTTCGGCCTCGACGAATTTTTGCAGATAATCGGGCGAGCTAAGCTCGCCCGCGACCAGGTCGGCACCGATCTCCCGCATCCGCGTCTGCACTGCGGGCGTGTTGATGGTCGCGAGCGTGGCAGCATGAAGCCTGTCGACAATCGCCGCGGATGTTCCCTTGGGGAAGAACGAGGCAAACCAGTTCGAGGCGTCGAAATTGGTCAGCCCTTGCTCGTGCGCGGACGCCTGAGAAGGCAGGCTCGGCGAGCGATCGCGCGTGAGGATCGCGATCGCCTTAACCATCTTGCTCTGAATCTGAGGGATCGCGATCGGCGTGTCGGGGCATTGGTAATCGATCCGGCCGGCGATCAAATCCTGCATCGCCGGAGCGGCCCCGCGATAGGGAACGTGTGTGACGTTGATCCCGATAGCCGCATTCAACAGCACACAAGCAAGATGGCTCGCGGAGCCCGCTCCGCCCGAGCCGTACTGCATGCTTGCTTGGTTTGCCTTGGCATAGGCGATGAATTCCTTGAGATTATTGGCCGGCAAATCCTTGCGCGCGAGCAGGACCAGCGGCGTCTGCGCGATTAGCATGACGGGCGCGAAATCGGTGGCGGCATTGTAGAGCGGAGTTTTATAGAACGTCTGGTTGGCGGCATGGGTGCCGACATTGCCGAGCACGAACTGATAGCCGTCGGGTGCCGCCTTCGCCACGCGGGCGGAGCCGGTCATGCCGCCGGAGCCGCCGACGTTTTCGATAATGACCTGCTGGCCCAGAAGCTCGGAAAGGCTAGAGGCTAGGATGCGTCCGACCGTGTCTGCCGGACCGCCGGCGGCGAACGGAACGACCATGGTGACCGGCCGGGTCGGCCAGTCCTGGGATAGTACCGGCCCAATGCATTGGAGGCTGGCGACAAGTGCAACAGCCACGACTCGTGGTAGCCGTCCCATTCGATCCTCCAAGCCAAGACCAGAATAGCAGTTGCTCGGACACGCGTCCCAGCTACCATCGCTGACGGCGTGACCGATATGACGGAGCCTTGAGGAAAGGGGGGATCGATGCCGCATCTGACCACCGATGACGACGTGAAGCTCTACTACGAGGACGGCGGGTCGGGCATTCCGGTCGTCTTCGTGCATGAATTCGCCGGAGACTATCGTTCGTGGGAATCGCAGGTTCGCTATTTTGCCCGCTGCTATCGGTGCATCACCTACAACGCGCGGGGTTATCCGCCGTCGGACGTGCCAGCGGATGACGAGCGTTATTCGCAAGAGCGCGCGCGCGACGACATTCGCGCTGTGCTCGATGCGCTGAAAATCGACAAAGCCCACATCGTCGGGCTTTCCATGGGCGGCTTCGCGGCGCTCCATTTCGGCTTCACCTATCCGCGGCGCGTGCGGTCGCTGGTCGTGGCGGGCTGCGGCTATGGGGCCGCGCCCAACCAGCGGCAGCAATTCGCAGAGGAAGCGGAGGCGGCGGCAAGGAAGTTCGAAGAGGCCAGCATGCCAAAGGCAGCCGAGGCCTATGCGCTCGGGCCAACCCGCGTGCAGTTCCAGAACAAAGACCCGCGCGGCTGGAAGGAATTCGTCGAACAACTCACCGAGCACTCTAGCGAAGGTTCGGCGCGCACGCTGCGCGGGGTGCAGAAACGGCGGCCGTCCCTGTTCGATCTCGTCGACAAGATGAAGGCGATCACGGCCCCAACCCTCGTCATGACCGGTGACGAGGATTGGCCGTGCCTCGAACCCGGGCTGCTCATGAAGCGGACGATCCCGACGGCGGGGCTCGTGGTAATGCCCAATGCCGGCCACACCATCAATCTCGAAGAGCCGGCCGCGTTCAATCAGCACCTCGCCAACTTTTTCCAGGCGGTCGATGCCGGCGCGTGGCGCCAGCGTGATCCGCGTGCGATGAAAGAAGCAATATTGGGACGGTGAGAAGGAGTGGAGACGATTCCACTTGGTCGGGTCCCGCCCGGCCCGCAAAAACGAGAACTCTTTAGTCGTCGATGAGCGCGACGGCGAAGCCACGAAATCGCTTTCAAAGTTTTATCTGTTCGGCCGCGCTGCGGCCGAGGTAGGCCTGGCGCACGCGATCATCGTTGCGCAACGTCGCACAGGAGCCGCTTGCGATGATCGATCCCGTCTGCAGCACGTAACCGCGGCTCGCAGTCTCAAGTGCATAGCGCGCGTTCTGCTCGACCAGGAGCACGCTAGTCCCGGCGGCATTGATCGCCTTGATCGTGCGGAAAATGTCCTGCACGACCACGGGTGCGAGACCGAGCGAAGGCTCGTCGAGACAAATGAGGTGTGGCTCTGACATTATGGCGCGCCCGAGCGCAAGCATCTGTTGTTCGCCGCCGGACAGGGTGCCAGCGTTCTGGCTCTGCCGCTCGCGCAACCGTGCAAACATGTCGAAGACTTTTTCCATGAGGGCGCGAACCTTCGCGCCCTCTTTGCGATACTTAAAGGCGCCGAGCTCGAGATTTTCGCGCACCGTGAGGAATGGAAAGACGCGTCGTCCCTCGGGAACCAGCGAGATCCCGAGTTCAGTGCGCTTATACGGTGGGAGGCGCGTGATATCGTGCCCGCGGAAATGGATCGCGCCGGCGCGCGGCAAAAGCGCGCCGGCGACAGCGCGTAGCGTGCTCGATTTGCCGGCCCCGTTGGCGCCGATCAGTGTGACGATCTCGCCCTCTGCGACATGAAAACTGACACCACGGCACGCCGAGACCTCGCCATAGGCGAGTTCAAGCCCTTCCGCTTGCAGCAGTGCGCTCACGTCATGCTCCAAGATAGGCGGCGATCACCGCCGAATTCGCCTGGACCTCGAGCGGCGTGCCCTCGAAAAGGTACTGTCCGTAATCCATGACCAGCACGCGATCTGCGATTTTCATCACCAGATCCATATTGTGCTCGACTACGATAATGGTCATGCCACGCTTACGCAGGATACGAATCCGTTCAACCAACCGCTCCACGTCCGCCGCATTGAGGCCGGCAGCGGGCTCGTCGAGCATGAGCAGTCGGGGCGAGGTCGCGAGCGCGCGAGCAAGTTCAAGCATGCGCTGCTCGCCATACGCGAGTGAAGCTGCGAGCACCGATGCCCGCGCTTCGAGCCCGACGAAATCGAGAAGCTTGATCGCCTCCGCGCGACAGCGAGCGTGGTCGCGCTCGAAGGCGGCACCGTGGATGACGTATTGCCAGGCCGGGATATCGTGATGAATATGAAAGGCGGCGATGACATTACCGAGCACGGATAGCTGCTTAAAAAGTCGTATCTTCTGAAATGTGCGCCCGAGGCCGAGGCGTACTCGTTTGTGCGCCGGCAAGCCAACGAGGTCGACGCCGTCGAAGATCATCCGGCCCGCATCCGGCTGATAGAGCCCGCTCATCAGGTTCAGGAGCGTCGACTTGCCGGCCCCGTTCGGGCCGATGATCGCAAACACGCCGCCACGCGGGACGGTGAGCGAAATGTCGCGAACCGCCTGCACGCCGCCGAACCGCTTGTGCAAGCCTGCGCCGCAAAAGAACGCGCCGGCACCGGTAGGGCGCGCTTGCGCCGCCGTGGCGGGGCCCGACGCGATCATTGGCGCATTCCAGCGTCGGTGGCGGTTGCTAGCCGACCCAACCGCGCACGAAACATCTGCGCTGCCTGCGCGATCCCTCCTGGCATGAACAGCACGACGAGGGTGAGGGCGGCGCCATAGAGGATCAGACGGAGATCGCCGAATCCGCGTAAAAGTTCGGGCAAGATCGTGAGCAGGATTGCACCCCAGACCGGGCCGATCAGCGTCCCCATGCCACCGACGATCACCATGGCGAGAATGGTGAAGGATTCGGTGATGATAAAGGCGTCCGGGACTAACGTTCCGACGAAGCTCGCATAGAAGGCGCCGGCAGCGCCCGCGACCGCCGACCCGATACCGAAGGCAAACACCTTCCACGCCGTGCAATTGATGCCGAACGCAGAAGCCGAAATCTCGTCCTCTCTGATCGCCTTAAGCGTCTCGCCAATCGGCGAGCGGACGAGTTGGTCGAGCAGGAGATAGAAAAGGAACGCGAAACTCGCCACCAGATAGAACATATTCGCCGTGTTGCCGAACGAGATGACCGGCAGCCCCGGCAACGCAATGTCCGGTGGCGGTTTGATGGCATAGATGCCGAGTGGGCCTTGCGTGAGGCTGATCCAGTTCAGCAACACCTGATGTACGATGACGGCAAAGCCGAGCGAGGCGATCGCAAGGTAATGGCCGCGCAGACGAACGGCGAAGATCGACAACGCCATGCCGGCCGCGCCGGACAATACCATTCCGAAGACGAACGCCATCCAGAATGGCACGCCAAGCTTCATGACGAGCAAATCGAGGCCGATAGCCAGCATGATGTTGATCGCGCAAACGATTAGGTTCGTGCGCCAATAAGAATCTTGAATGACGAACGGCAAAAGAGCGATGATCACGGCAACCACGAGGAACCACCCGCGCCGACTGATTCGGACTCGATCGGTTGGCATGGGAAACGCCGGTCGACCCTCGTTAGACATTCTCTTCACGCTTTTCAGCGATCAGCCCTGTCGGACGTAGTGCGAGCATCAGCAGCAGCAGCGTGAAGACCACGATGTCGGTTAGGCCGGGATTGACGAACTGGGTCGTGTAACTTTCGATCAGACCAACCACGAGCCCTGCAATAATCGTCCCCTCGACATTGCCGAACCCGCCGATGATCACGATGGCAAACGCCTTCACGATCACGGTCGTGCCAGCGAAGGGTGTGAGCACGAGGATGGGCCCAAGCATGGCGCCGCCCATGCCGGCGAGCGCCGATGCGATCACGAAGGTCAGCATGATGAGTTGGTTGGGATTGACGCCCATGAGGCCCGCGGTCTCGCGGTCCTGGGAGACGGCGCGTAGCGCCTTGCCCATGAAGGTGAATTTCATGAATGCGTAGAGCAACGCGATGGTGAGGGCGGATACCACGACGATGATGAGATTCTGCAACGTGATGAATGTGCCGCCCCACAGTCGGATGACTTTATTGCTGTAGGGGCTATCGAAGGCATACGGGATCGGACCGAACCAGAGCAGCATCGCGTTCTGCAACAAAATGGACACGCCGATGGTCGCGATCAGCGGCAACAATTCGTTGCCGCGCTCGCGCAGCGGCGCGAAGATCGCTGCATTCACGAGCCACCCGAGCGCCGCGCCGGCCATGAGCGCGATGCCGATACTGATGAGATAATTGCCGCCGAAGGCGAACGTGAAAAAATACGCCGCGAAGGCGCCGATGGTCACGACGTCCGCGTGCGCAAAATTGATCTGCACGAGGACGCCGTAGATCAGGGTGAGCCCCAATGCCACGAGGACATAGAGGCTGCCGAAGACTATGCCATTGATGCCCTGCTGGAGGACGACGGTCAGCATGACCGCTCAGTTCCAGCCGAGCGCCTTCCACGACAGATCCGGCAACGTCTCCATGTAGTGGATCGTATCCATCTTGGTGTTTTGGTTGGTCTTGTCGAATTCGACACTGCCGGTCACACCGGAAAAGTCTTTAGTAGTGGCCATGATATCGCGGATCGACTGCGAGTCCTTGCCGCCGCGGCGAATGACATCAGCGACGACCAGGATCTGATCGAAGGCGTGGGCATTGATGTGCGTCGGTTCCTGATTGTATTTGGCCTTGAAGGAGCGAATGAAGTTCTGCACCACGTCGCGTTTGTCGGTTGGGTCGAACTGGACGATGCGGACGTAGCCAAGCGCCGCCTTGCCCGCCTTTTGCTCGAAACCGAAGGGCAGCCAGATGGTGCCGAGCTGGATCGATTGCCCGCCGCCACCCTTGGTAACGCCAGCCTGCGCCAGCGCCTGCGTGATCCGTAGACCCTGGCCCTCGAGCGTATAGGTCGGGATCACATCCACTTTGCCGAGACCGGCGATGCGCGTCGCGATCGCGGTGAAGTCGTTCACGTCGCGGCCGAAGCCGATATCGGCAAGGATTTGCCCGCCGAGCGACTTGAACGTATCGCCGAACACCTTCGCGTTGCCGATTCCAGCATTGGTGTTCTCATAGAGCAGTACCGCGGTGCGTGCGTTAAGGCGCTTATAGGCATTGGTGGCGATGTCGACGCCCTGCATCACCTCGTTGGGCATAATGCGAAACGTCCACGGGTTGCCGGGATCGGTGACCTTGATCGAGGACGAGCCCGCATTGAGCAATGGCACCTTCGCCTGTTCCATGAGCGGCATGATTGCGAGCGTCGCGTCCGAGCACTCTTCACCGAGAACGACATCGGGCTTGTATTGCTCCAGCAGGCGCTTGGCTGCCTGCGTCGCCGGTAGCGGACTGCACGCCGAATCCTCATATTGGACTTCGAACCTGTAGCCGTTGACCCCGGTCTTGTTGAGCTGCTCGATCGCAAGCTCGATGCCCTGCTTGTCCTGGACCCCGAAATAGGAACCGGGGCCGGACATCGCGAACAGCCCCCCGATCCTGATCACCTTGTCTTGCGCCTGGGCAGCATTCGCAGCAGCGAACAGGGCAACACTTGCAGCCACACCGAACAGAATGGCGGAATGCTTTCTCATGGCCCTCTCCTAAAGGCTGTGGTCTCATATAAGCCTGAAACCGGGATGCCTGCCAATCTCAGATCATCTCGCGTAACAGCACGCGCTTCTTCTCCCAGCCGCGTGAAGCTGACCGGCAACGGCCGGTCCGAAGCATCAGCCGGCAACAGGTCCGCCATCACAAGATCCAAGGCTGCCAACAGTTCAATGTGAAGCCCATTCACTCCGGCCTCCGCAAATAGTGGCCCCGCGCTGAGCCAACGATCTTCCCGTCATGATAGACCGGAGCGCCTCGCAGGAAAGTGGTCTTGACCCGACCCGTGAGCTCCAGCCCCTCGAAGGGGGAGTAGCCCTGTTTGGATTCGGACTCGGCGGCGTGCACCGAGAAGCTTTCATGCGGGTCGACGAGGGCGACGTCGGCATCGTAACCCAGAGCGATATCGCCCTTGCCGAGCAGACCAAAACGCTGCGCTGGCTTCCAACTTAGAAGCTCGGCCATGTGGTTGTATGACATGCCACGCTTACTGCCTTCGCTCAGCACTCCCGAGAGCAGGTACTCGGTACCGCCAAATCCGGCTTTCGCGAGCCAGATATTCTTCGGATCGCTGTTCGACCATTTCTGTTCGGCCGAGCAGCAGGCATGATCGCTGACGATCCAGTCGATCTTACGGTCGAGCACGGCCTCCCATAACGCTTCCACGTCGTCCCGAGGGCGGATCGGCGGATTGACCTTTGCTTGAACGGCGGATTCGCAATCGGCATCCAGCAGAAGATGGCCGACCGTCACTTCCCGGCGGAACGCGATGTGGGGAAAGACCTGTTGCATGATCCACGCCGCATCGATCGCCTTGCGCGAGCTAAGGTGTAAGAGATTGATGTTTAGGCAGTTGGTTTCGTTGGCGAGGTAAGAGGCGATCCAGATGGCAAGCCCTTCAGAATGCGGAGGGCGGGCAGCACTGTAGGCATGCAGTCCCGTTAGCTTACCCTCGCGCTCGACGAGTTTCGTGTAGGCGTTGAGGATCTCGGCAAGCTCGCAATGAAGACTGACGCTGATATGGGTGGCAAGGTCCGGATATTTCGTCATCAAGCGCTGTGCGGAGCGCATGATGAATTCGAAATGAGCGATGTCATAGCGATCCTCGGGGCCGATCATCAGAAATTCGTTCTGATGAGCTGACCGTCCGTGCAGACCGTATCCTCCATAAAACATGAATATCTTGAACGAGGGGATACCGTAGTCGAGGACGAGATGCTCCATTTCATCGATGTGTCCGGCCTCAATCGGCGCGATGTGATATCCGTAATCGACCCAGAATCGTCCCTCGGATTGCTTCAATACTTCGGGCATGAAGTCACGGTAGGGGCCGCTGCGGTTCAGATAATAGTGCCCTGTCCGTATGTAATTTAGGCTTGAGGTGACGCCCCCCATCGCTGCCGCCTTGCTTTCTGAAACCGCGTCCTGGGCGAGCGGCGCATAGATGCCGATATGCATGTGAGCATCAACGCAGCCCGGGAATGCCAGAAGATTCTTAGCGTCGAACACCTGCTTCGCTTGCTCCGCCTGAATATCGGGCGCAAGGCGCGCGACCTTTCCATCCTTGACCGCGATGTCGAGACAATCCACCGACGTCTTGTTGGGGCGCGCCACGCGGGCGTTCTTGATCACAAGGTCGTAGAGCTTTTCCATTCCAGGGTTTTCTCCTTGCCGACGTTGCCGCCATGCGGTGATGCAATCGGCTGCTTCTCAGCCAGCGATTTGGCCATTGCGAACCGAACGCAGCATCAGACCTTGCGACGTCACCGGCGCGTGCCTCTTTTCCTGCCTGAGGGCCGTGCGAGAGAGTCGTATTGTCTGCCGAGCGCGAGCATCTCCGGCGTTCCGATCAATTCATTGAGGCCAGTGAAGTCGAGCATGCGGGAGCGGAACGGCTCGGAGGTTCCGCCGGCAGCGAGCGAGGCGTAATATTCCCTCGCCATGCGCGCCAGTGCGCGCACGATGCCGCCGGGAAAGATCACCAACGCGAAACCCATCGACTCGAGCTCGGCAGCCGACAGCACTGGGGTTTTGCCGCCCTCGACCATATTGGCCATGAGCGGCACGCCGTCGAGCGCCGGCGGGATGCGCTTAAGCTCCGTGCGCGTCTTGGGTGCCTCGACGAAAAGCACGTCGGCGCCCGCGTCGCGGTAGAGCGCAGCGCGCTCGATGGCGCTTTCAAAACCTTCGACCGCGATCGCGTCGGTGCGCGCGATCACGAGCGTCTCGCGCGAGCGCCGAGCATCGAGCGCTGCCTTGATCTTGCCAGCCATCTCGGCCGCCGGGATGAGGACCTTGCCGTCGAGGTGGCCGCAGCGCTTCGGAAATTCCTGGTCCTCGAGTTGAATCGCGCTCGCCCCCGCGCGCTCGAACAGGCGCATGGTGCGGCCGACATTGAGGGCATTGCCATATCCGGTGTCAGCGTCGACGATCAGATCCGCGTCGACGCGATCGCGCATCACGCTGACGATCTCGACAACCTCGCACACGCTCACGAGACCGATGTCCGGCCGGCCGAGCCGCGTATACGAGATCGCTGCGCCGGAGACGTATAGCGTCGTAAAGCCGCTCTGTTCGGCGACCAGCGCGGTGAACGCATCGTAGACGCCGGGAGCGACCACGATGGGTTTCCGCTTGAGGCGCGACCGCAGCTTCGCCACGTCAGCCATCGTTCATAGTCCGAGATAGGCGCGTTTCAGGTTCGGGTCGTCGCGGATATCAGCCGAGTTTCCGTGTAGCACGAACACGCCCTTTTCGAGGATATAAGCGCGGCGCGCCACCTCAAGGCACTGGACCACATTCTGTTCGACGAGAAGCAGCGCGATGCCTTCTCCGTTGATGCGCCGGATCAGCGCGAACAGCTCCTCGACGAGCAGCGGCGAGAGGCCGAGCGACGGCTCGTCCAGGATGAGCAATTTTGGCTCGGCCATCAAGGCGCGGCCGATCGCCAGCATCTGCTGCTCGCCACCCGAGAGTGTGCCGGCGCGCTGTGACCGCCGCTCGGCGAGCCGCGGAAAGATCGCAAATACCCGCTCGCGATTGCTCTCCCGTCGGACGCGGCCACGCCGGTAGCTGCCAAGATCGAGATTTTCCATGATCGTCAGGTTGGGAAAGACGCAGCGCCCCTCGGGCACGTGGATGAGCCCGCGCGCGACGATCGTCGCTGGCCTCTCGCGCTCGATGGCGCTATCTGCGAAGCGGATGGAGCCGTGCGTTGCGCGCAGCACGCCGGAGATCGTGCGGTTGAGCGTTGATTTCCCTGCGCCGTTCGAGCCCAGCACGGCGACGATCTCGCCGGCGGCGACCTCAAGATCGATGCCGCGCAGCACTTCGATCGCGCCGTAGCCGGCGATAAGCCCGCTGACCGCGAGCAGCGCGTCAGACATGCACGCCTCTGGCGGCCGAAAGACGCGCTGCTGCGCCATGGCCGAGATAAGCCTCGACCACGCGCGGATTCCCAACCACGGCTCGAGGGGCGCCTTCGGCGACGATGTGGCCCTCCGCTAGCACGAAAACGTGCTCGGGGAGGCTCATCACCGCCTGCATCACGTGCTCTATCATCAGTATTGTGATGCCGCGCTCGGCAAGGCCGCGGATGATCGGCACCATGGTGGCGACCTCCCCGGGGTTGAGGCCGGCAAGCACCTCGTCGAGCAGCAGGAGTTTGGGCTCGGCCGCGAGCGCGCGTGCGACTTCCAGCCGCTTACGGCCCGCGACGGTGAGGCTCGCGGCTGGACGGCCGAGGAGATCGCCGAGGCCGACCGTGCTTGCAACCTCCGCGGCGGCGTCAAGCGCGTCAGCACGCGAGCGTCGCGACCGATGCGCGCCGATAGCGATGTTCTCGTGCACGGTGAGGCCAGCGAACGGCTGCACGATCTGGAATGTGCGCACGATGCCTCGCCGCGCCACAAGATGGG
>VAZL01000018.1:0-4448 GCA_005883445.1 Alphaproteobacteria bacterium
GTGAACACCAAGGTGAGAAAGCTTGAACCCCGCACTGCTCCTGCTCGGCTCGATACCCCGACCGACCTTTCAGCCGAGGGCGTGCGCGAAATATCGGCCGCGCTCAATGCGTTGATCGCGGACACGTTTGCGCTCTACGTAAAGACCAAGAATTTCCATTGGCACGTCAGCGGCCCGCATTTTCGCGACTACCACCTCCTGCTCGATGAGCAAGGCGACCAGCTCGCTGCCAGCATCGATATTCTGGCCGAGCGGGCCCGCAAGATCGGCGGCACTACGGTGCGGTCGATCGGCCATATCGCGAAGCTGCAGCGAATTAAGGACAACGACAAGAACTACGTTCCCGCCGTCGACATGTTGTTGGAGCTCATGAACGACAACAAGGCCCAGATCCGCCACATGCGCGAGGCCCACGAGGTCGCCGACAAGCACGAGGACGTAGCCACCGCCAGCCTGCTGGAGAATTTCATCGACGAAGCTGAAAAGCGCTGCTGGTTCCTGTTCGAAGCCAGCCGTCAGGCCGAACGGTCCGGCCACTAGAGGCACCGCTTGGCAATACGGCCGGGCCTTTAGCCCGGCCGAGTCCGCCTCAACGGACAAATGGCGGAGATGCGGGACAGATGGCGGCGGGCACTGTATGGTCCGCCGTCGTCCACCCCCTGTCGCCTCTCCTGCGATGACCCCTTCCCGCGACATCGCCCGGCTGCTCGAGATCATGGCGGCGCTGCGCACGCCCGGCACGGGTTGCCCCTGGGACTTGCAGCAGACCTTTGAAACGATCGCGCCTTACACCATCGAGGAGGCTTACGAGGTCGCCGACGCCATTGCGCGCGGCGATCTCGACGACTTGCGCGACGAATTGGGCGATCTCCTGCTCCAGGTCGTATTCCATGCCCGCATGGCGCAGGAGCAAGGGGCCTTCGACTTTGCCGATGTCGTCGAGAGTCTCATCGAAAAGCTCGTGCGGCGTCATCCGCACGTGTTCGGCGAGGAACGAGGTCTCACGGCAAAAGCGGTCGAGGGCTTGTGGGAACGCATCAAACGGGCGGAGCGAGCGCAAAAGGGCAACGTGCCAAACGGCAAGGAAACCGCAAGCACCCTCGCCGGGATTGCGGTCGCGCTCCCTGCCCTCACCCGTGCGCTCAAACTGCAAGCCAAGGCCGGCGAGGTCGGCTTCGATTGGAACGACCCGCTCGCGGTCCTGGCCAAGATCCGCGAGGAGGCGAACGAGATCGAAACCGAGGTCGCTGCCGGCAATCGTGCCACCGCAGGTGCCGAGGTCGGCGATCTCCTGTTCGCGGTGGTCAACCTCGCCCGCCATCTCGATGTTGATCCGGAGGCGACGCTGCGTGCCACAAATCAGAAATTCGAGCGCCGCTTTGCCGCGATCGAACGGGCCCTGGCTGAAAAGGGCAAGACTCCGCAGGCGGCGACGCTCGACGAGATGGACGAGCTCTGGAACGAGGCCAAGGCCGCCGAGCGGGCCCTGCCCTCCGGGGGGCACGGTAACATCTGACGTCGCGGCTCCTCCGGGAAGCACCTGTGCCAGCCATGATTCGCGGTGATAATCTCCCGTCGCGATCACGTCGGCCCTGCCGGGCTCTCGCCGCGATGATTCCTTGCATGCGAATGCTACCTCGCCTCTTCGCCGCCGCACTTGCCGCAACGCTTGCCGTACCGGCCGCTGCCCAGCAATGGCCAACGCGCGCGCTCAGGATCGTAACCGGGACGCCGGCGGGCGGCAGCCCGGATTTCGTCAGTCGGTTGCTCGCCGAAAGGCTCAGCGAGCGCCTGGGCCAAGCAGTCCTCGTTGAAAACTCGGCGACAACCGGCGTGGCCGCCTGGAACACCGTCGCAAAATCGCAGCCCGACGGATACCTCGTGAGCATGTTGACCGGCGCCTTCTCCGCGCGCGCCGCAGTGGCCAAGGCGCTGCCCTATCATCCGATCAAGGATTTTGCCTTCATCACACTGATCTCCGGCTATCCGATGGTGGTCGCGACTGCTCCGAATTCGCCGCTCAAGTCCTTTCCCGATCTCGTTGCCCGTGCCAAGGCCGCGCCATTCGACGTGACCTATGGGATGAACCTGCCCGGCAGCGTGCACCATCTCACCGGCGAACTGATCAACCTCGAAGCCGGCATTTCGCTGCGAGGCATTCCTTACCGGGGCAATACCCAGATCGTGCAGGACCTGTTGGGCGGCCGCCTCGACGTCATGATCGAAACCGGCACGATCGCATTCGCCCAGATCAACGGCGGTATGTTGCGCGGACTGGCGGTTTCTTCCCGCAAGCGTTTTGTGCTCGAGCCCGACATCCCGACGATTGCCGAGACGCTGCCCGGCTTCGAGGTCATGTCGTGGCTCGGCCTTGCCGCGCCTGGCGGCACCCCGCGCCCAATCATCGATCGACTGAATTGGGAGGTGGGCGAAATTCTCAAGCTGCCCGACATTCGTGACAAGCTCGCGATCGTCGGCAACGTCCCGATGCCGTCTACGCCCGAGCAGATGCAAGACTATATCGAGCGTGACGCCGCCCGCTGGAGCCGCGTCGTGGATATCAAGGGCATCGAGAAATATTGAGCTGTCCGCACGTCATCTCTGATCGACGTTCATCAGTGCGAGTGCATGTGGGACCGGCCGAACCTTGCCTTCGCCTTCTCCGCGTTCGCGGGATCGGCGCGAACCGTGATTGCGAGCGCGCCATCCTCGCGCAGCGCCTTGGTCATGACTTCGGTGTGTCGATGCAGCCAGCTCAAGCCCGCACCATCGGCCACGTCGAGGACGAGATCGAGGAGCACCCGCCGCGCGGCGAGCCGACGCTCGATTTCGGCGGCTAAGTCGTCGAGCCCCTCCCCGCTTTGTGCCATCGATCTTGTTCCAAACCTCCAGCAACTCCGCGCCGTCCCGCACGGCGATGCCGAGCTGGGACAAGACCGCTTCGACGTCGAGCGACTGCGCTTCGGCGTCCTCGTGCGACACGTCGCGCACGTGCAAGATCAGGTCGGCTTCGATCACCTCTTCCAGCGTCGCGCGGAATGCCGCCACCAACATGGTCGGCAGATCCGAAATGAATCCAACGGTATCGGAGAGGATGACGCGCAATCCCTTCGGCAGATCAACCGCCCGCAAGGTTGGATCGAGCGTCGCGAACAGCATGTCGGCGGAGAGCACGCTGCTTTGGCTCAAGCGATTGAACAGGGTTGATTTGCCGGCGTTGGTGTAACCCACGAGCGCCACGATCGGATAGGGCACGCGCTTGCGGCTATCGCGGTGGAGCTTGCGCGTACGCTTGACCTTGTCCAACTCAGTCTCGATGCGGGCGATGCGCTCCTCGATCATGCGCCGATCTGTTTCGATCTGGGTCTCACCGGGTCCGCCAAGGAAACCGAAGCCGCCGCGTTGGCGTTCAAGGTGCGTCCAGGAGCGCACCAACCGGCTTTTCTGATAGGTCAGATGGGCAAGCTCCACCTGCAGCGCGCCTTCGCGGGTGCGAGCGCGGCGGCCGAAAATTTCCAAGATCAACCCGGTGCGGTCGAGCACCTTGGCGTCCCAGGCCTTTTCAAGATTGCGTTGCTGCACGGGCGAGAGCGCGCAATCCATCACTACGATCCCCGCGTCGTCGGTTTTGACCAGGCCGGCGATCTCCTCGAGCTTGCCCTTGCCGACGAAAGTCGCCGGGCGGATCTCGCCGAGAGGTACAATACCTGATGAGATCACGTTGAGGTCGATGGCACGAGCAAGCCCAACCGCTTCGTCGAGCCTCGCGGCGGGCGAGCGCAACGCGGCTTTGGCGCGCGCGTCTGCGGCCGGCGCCAAGCGGGAGCGCAGGTGCGGTTCGATTACGAGCGCGCGTCCGGTCTCCGAGCCCTGCCGCGGGCTCAGTCGATCGCTGTGGCTATCGAACCGGCGCGGCTCCAATCAAACCTTTTCCGCGACCGGTGCTTCCTCAGCACCTTCGAACAGCTGAATCGGATGCCCCGGCATGATGGTCGAGATGGCGTGCTTGTAGACGAGCTGCGAATGCCCGTCGCGCCGCAGTAACACGCAGAAGTTATCGAACCAGGTTACCACGCCCTGGAGCTTCACTCCGTTCACCAGGAAGATGGTGAGCGGGGTCTTGTTCTTGCGGACGTGATTGAGGAAGGTGTCTTGGAGATTTTGTGAGCGGTCTGCCGCCATTGCCGTTGTTCCATTTTCTCGCTCGCAGGCCCCTTCCCGCGAGGCTTATTGCCAAGTCGTTGCGCCCTTGTTCTAACCGCGCGCACTCAAACAGGACCCGGACCCCGCCATTACAAGCCACGTCTGCGGGCGGCGCAAGCACAAGTTGGGGGCAGAGCGCGCCGCAGAGGGTGCCTCGGTACGGCAAGTCGCCCCATTCAAGTCCACTCGGCATGGTGGTGGAACTCAGCCCGCAACGCGGTCGCAACCGACCCCGGCGCCCCATT
>VAZL01000018.1:4461-11467 GCA_005883445.1 Alphaproteobacteria bacterium
GGCGCCGTAGGCCTCTTCGACCGTGAAGGGCCGTTCCTCGAACTCCAGCCCCTGGGCCCTGATCACGCCGATCAGTACGGTCCTGGTGATGCCCCGTAAAATTCCGTTATCGGCCGGCCGCGTCACCACCTTCCCACTCCTGGTGACGATCCAAGCATTGCTCGATGAGCCCTCGGTGATATGGCCTCCGCCATCGACGAACCACGCCTCCTTCGCGCCCTTCTCCCGCGCCGCTTGTTTTGCCAGCACGTTGGGCAGCAGCGAGATCGATTTGATATCGACACGTTGCCAGCGATTGTCGGGCACGGTGATAACGGCAACGCCGTCGGCGGCAATGCGCTCATTGCCCGCAACATCGATGCCGTGAGCGGTGACCACCACGCTCGGGCGGGTCCCCGGCGGCGGAAAGCCGTGGTCGCGGGGCGCCACCCCGCGCGTGATTTGCAGATAGATGATGCCGTCGCGCACCCGGTTTCGCCGTATGCATTCGTGCATCACGATCGCGAGGGCGGCCTCCGACATCGGCATCTCGATGCGGAGCTCTTGGAGCGAGCGCTTGAGGCGGGCCACGTGGCGGCGCTGATCGATCATGCAGCCGCCCCTCACCTCGCAGACCTCGTAGACGCCATCCGAGAATTGGTAGCCGCGATCCTCGACATGGACCGCAGCTGCGCGTACGAGCAACAGAATACGGATAATGCATCGCCTCTCGCCTTGGTCCTCCCTCGTCAGTCTATTCCGAGCGCCTTGAGCTTGCGGTGCAGCGCCGAGCGCTCCATTCCGACGAATTCGGCCGTGCGGGAAATGTTGCCGCCGAACCGGCTGATCTGGGCGACCAAATATTCGCGCTCGAACACCTCGCGCGCGTCGCGCAACGGCAACCCCATGAGATGTTCGCCGCCGTCGCTACCCGGCATGGAGGGAACCATGGAGCCCACGTCCTGCGGCAGCATGTCAGCGTTGATCACCGCCTCCGGGTCGCCGCCGGCGAGGATCATCAGCCGCTCCACGTTGTTGCGCAGTTGCCGCACATTGCCCGGCCAGTCGTGCGATTGCAGCACGGCCATGGCGTCATCGCCGATCAGGCGCTTGGGCAGGCCGGTCGCCTGGGAGATCTGATCCATGAAGTATTCGATGAGATTGGGAATGTCCTCGCGGCGCTCCGCCAGCGGCGGCACGCGGATCGGCACGACCGAAAGGCGGTGATAGAGATCCTCGCGGAACTTGCCTGCGGCGATCTCTGCTTCGATGTTGCGGCCGGTCGAGGAGATGATGCGCACGTCGACCTGGACCTTGTTGGTGCCGCCCACGCGCTGGAACGTCTGCTCGACCAGGACCCGCAAGATCTTGTTCTGCGTCTCCCGCGGCATGTCGGCAATCTCGTCGATGAACAGCGTGCCGCCATGCGCTTCTTCCAGCGCACCGACCTTGCGCCCCTGCCCATTTGTCGGCTGCTCCACGCCGAACAGCTCGACCTCCATGCGTTCCGGCATCATCGCCGCCGCGTTGATCACGATGAATGGACCATTGACGCGAGTCGAATGGCCGTGAATCGCGCGCGCAGTCAGTTCTTTGCCGGCACCGGCGGGTCCAACAATCAAAATACGGCTGTTGGTGGGAGAGATTTTTTCCACCGTTTGGCGCAGCTGATTCATGGACGACGACTTGCCGACCAGCGTCGAAGGTGCCAGCTGCTTGAGCGCCTTGACCTCGCGCTTGAGCCGCGAGGTCTCCAGCGCGCGCTGGGCGACCAGCACCAGCCGGTCGGCCTTGAACGGCTTCTCGATGAAGTCGTAGGCGCCCTGCTTGATCGCGGCGACGGCGGTTTCGATGTTGCCGTGCCCCGAGATCATCACGATCGGCAGTTCGGGATGTTGAGCCTTCATCGCGTCGAGCAGCTGCAGACCGTCGAGCCGGCTGCCTTGCAGCCAGATGTCGAGGAAGACCAGATTGGGCCTGCGGCTGGCAACGTGGGCCAGCGCGTCGTCGCTGTCGCGCGCCGAGCGCGTGATGAAGCCTTCGTCCTGCAGGATGCCGGAAACCAGTTCCCGGATATCCGCTTCGTCGTCGACAATGAGGATGTCATCGGCCATGGCTTAAACGTTGGTTGCAAGTTGAGGGGTCTGGGGTTGAGACGCGGAACGAGATTCGCTCGAGCTCGCGGCTTCGGCAGCAAAGCGCAGACGCATCCAAGCACCGCGCTGGCCGGGGATCTTGTCGGCAGCATCGCGCAGCTCGATGCGTCCGCCGTGTTCTTCCAGGATGCGTCCGACGATCGCCAGACCGAGCCCGGTGCCCTTGTCGCGAGTCGTGACGTAGGGTTCGAGCAGCCGGCTACGGTTCTCCTTCGGCAATCCGATCCCATTGTCGATCACGTCGACGACGATGTCGTTGCCTTCGCGACCCGCCCACACGCGGATACGCCCGCGGCCGAGTTCGCCCGGCGGTACCGCGGCGATGGCTTCGGTGGCGTTCTTGATGATGTTGGTGAGCGCCTGCGAGATGAGCCGGCGGTCGAAGTGCGCCGGCATGGGGTCTTCCGCGATCTCCAGATCGATGGTGATGTCGGCGTTGCCGACGCGCTGCAGGAACACCACCTGGCGCACCGTATCGGCCACGTCCTCGGCCGTCATCACCGGCTTCGGCATGCGGGCAAAGCGTGAGAACTCATCCACCATGCGTTTGATGTCGTCGACCTGGCGGACGATGGTGTCGGTGCATTGCTGGAACACGCCACCGTCTTCCTTGATCATACCGGCATATTTCCGGCGCAGGCGTTCGGCGGAAAGCTGGATCGGGGTCAGCGGATTCTTGATCTCATGCGCGATGCGGCGCGCGACATCGGCCCAGGCGGAGGTGCGCTGCGCGGTTACGAGCTCGGTGATGTCGTCGAGCGTCACCACATAGTCGCCCTCGGCCGCGCCCGACTGCTCGCTCGTCACTCGCACCGACAGGTTGCGCTCCTGGCCGTTGCGGTTGATCGTCACCTGGCCCTGAACGAGGCGCTGCATTCCGGAGCGCGCGGCCGCAAACATGTCGGCAAGCTCGGGCACGATATCGGTCAGCGGGCGCCCGAGTGCGTCGGCTTCGGTACGTCCGATCAGTCTTTCCGCGGACCGATTCAAAATGCTGATGCAGCTCTCGGCGTCGACCCCGATGACGCCGGCGCTCGCTCCGGCCAATACGGCTTCGGTGAAACGACGGCGGCTATCGATCAGGTCACGCGCACGTACGATGTCGTCGCGCTGGGTCCGCAGCTCCTGCGTCATCTTGTTGAAGGTTTCGCCCAGCTGGGCGAGGTCGCCCTCGGAGCGTCGGGTGGGCACTTGAACGTAGAGATTGCCGGTCGAGACCACCTGAGCTGCGCCGATCAGGCGGCGGATCGGGGCCACCAGGTAGTTGGCGAAGTTCAGTCCAATCCACACCGCCGACAGCAGCACGATGAGCGCGATCACCGTGTACATCAATCCGAATGCGATCTGAATGCCGATCTGGCGTGCCGAGAGATCGGCGTACTGGGCGACGCTAGCCTGCGTCGCCCGCAGTTGCGCGAGCACGCGCGGATCGAGCAGGCGTGCAATGTACAGATAGAGATCGTTGTAGCCGCGCAGCTTGATGATGGCGGCGACGTAATTGTCATCGAGGAACATCGCCACTTGCGGCTCGGTGTCATTGATGGCGGCCAGCACCTCGGCTGATGGCTTGGCGAAGGCCTCGTTGATCTGTGGGTCCACCTGATCGACGACGTTGAGATCCTTGTCGAGCAGCATGACGGCCGGCAATCCGCGAATCGAAGCCTGAGCCGCGAGGAACTGATGGAACTGCTCGCGTGACTGCTCGAACAAGGGCTTGGCGCGCGCGAGTTCGATGGCGATGGCGATGCTGTCGGCGCGCACGAACTGAGCGTGTTCGCGAACGTAGGCGTCGGCCACGATCAGCGAATTCTCGATGAGCGACTGCGTCTGCTGCGAGAACAGGCGGTCGAGACCGCGGTGGAGCGTCACGCTTGCGACCACGGCAACCGCAATCACGGGGACCGCGGCGATGATGGAAAACAAGGCGACGATGCGCACGTGCAGTCGCGACGCCGCGCGCCCGCGACGCCTCGCCTGCACAACTCCCCACACCTCGCGTGCGATGACGAGTACCAGAAGAAGGACCGTGACCGCGTTTGCGAGCAGCAGCGTGACCACGACCTCGTGCGTGGGCGCAACCGGCGTGAGGCCGGCGAGCACGACGAAGGTCAGCAATGCCGACAGCAGCGCCAGCGCAACAGCGGCAAGGCCGAGCGCTCGAGATATCCATCCCGACGCCGGCGCTGCGGCGGCAGTGGCGAGTTCGGTGGTGGCGGCTTCGCCGACGTTGATCATCGACGGAATCTCGTCCCAAACGGGAACCTGACGGAGCGTGAAAATGCGCCCGTTTAGGTGCCCCCCATTGATCGATGGTCGTCCGGCATTGATGCTTTTATACAACAATGTTGCCGAATTGCGACAATTCCGAGGCGCGCTGTATCGCGCTGTGGCGAATCGGCATCATCAAGAAAAGCCCGATAGCAAGGGCATTAGCCGCTGCTGCGGAAGACTTGAATGTCGAGATCGCGGATTTTCTTACGCAACGTGTTGCGATTGACCCCGAGCAAATCTGCGGCGCGGATCTGGTTCCCGCGAGTGGCCGCAAGGGTCACCGACAGGAGCGGATGCTCGATCTCCCGGAGCACCCGGTGGTAGAGGCCGGGCGGCGGTAATCCGTCGCCGAAGCTCGCGAAATAAGAGGTCAAATGCCGCTCGACGGCGGATGAAAGGCCCTCCTCCGAACGCGGCTCGTCGTTGGTGGAAACCATTGCGGGCTGGGATAGCTCGGCGTCCACCACGGCAGCCGAGATGGTCTCCTGCGGATAGAGCGCGGCAAGCCGGCGCGCGAGGTTTTCAAGCTCACGCACATTGCCTGGCCAGCGGTGATGCTTGAGTCGCTCATACGCCGCCGGCTCGAGCTGCTTGCCCGGCAGCCCTTCGCGCTCGACCTGGGCGAAAAAGTGCCGGATCAAATCGGCGACGTCTTCGGTGCGTTCACGCAGTGGTGGCAAACGCAACGGCACGACATTGAGCCGAAAGAACAAATCCTCACGGAACAGCCCCTGTTGGATGAGGATGCGCAGGTCCTTGTTGGTGGCTGCGATGATGCGCACATCGGCCTTGATCGGGGTGCGCCCCCCCACCGTGGTATATTCGCCCTGCTGCAGCACGCGCAGAAGCCGCGTCTGCGCCTCCATCGGCATGTCGCCGATCTCGTCGAGGAAGAGCGTGCCGCCTTCGGCCTGCTCGAAGCGGCCTGAGCTGCGGGTGTTGGCACCCGTGAACGCGCCTTTCTCGTGACCGAACAATTCCGACTCGATGAGGTCGCGCGGGATCGCTGCCATGTTGATGGCGACGAACGGACCGCTGCGGCGCTTGCCGTAATCGTGCAGCGCGCGCGCCACCAGCTCTTTGCCGGTCCCGGACTCGCCCGAAATCATCACCGTGAGATCTGTCTGCATCAGCCGCGCGAGCACCCGGTAGATTTCCTGCATCGCGGGCGAACGTCCGACCAACGGAATGGAGTCGAAGTCGTCCGGCTTCGCCGCCGGCCGCGGGCGCTCCTTCGGCTCCGCCAATGCCCGGCCCACGATCCCGATGAGTTCCTTGAGATCGAACGGCTTCGGCAGATATTCGTAGGCGCCCCGCTCGGACGCGCGCACCGCGGTCATGAACGTGTTCTGTGCGCTCATGATAATCACGGGAAGCTCCGGCCGCAGCTTCTTGATGCGCGGCAACAGGTCGAATGCGTTCTCGTCCGGCATCACGACGTCAGTGATGACGAGATCGCCCTCCCCTTGACTGACCCAGCGCCACAGCGTCGCGGCATTGCTGGTCGAGCGCACTTCGTAGCCGGCGCGCGACAAGGCTTGGTTGAGGACGGTGCGGATCGCCGCATCGTCGTCGGCAACCAGAATGTTTCCAGCGGGCATTGGCATCCCTCTTCAGGCAGCGCCGCCCGGCTCGGCGTCGTCGCCCAAGAACATGGGCATGAGCACACGAAAGATCGTACGTCGCGGTTGCGACTCGCATTCGATGATCCCGCCGTGATCGCCGATGATCTTCGATACCAGCGCGAGGCCGAGGCCTGATCCGGTCGGTTTCGTCGTCACGAACGGGTCGAAGAGGTGGGGCAACAGATCTTCGGGAACGCCCGGTCCATTGTCCTTGACGCAGAATTCAAGCGGCAGCGATACGCGCGTCTTGCTGCCCGGCAGCGACAGGCGCACGCCTGGTCGAAACGCGGTCGAAAGCTGGATCTCGCCGTCTGCCGCGTTCTCCCCGATCGCTTCGGCGGCGTTCTTCACGAGATTGAGGAAGACCTGGATGAGCTGATCGCGATTGCCGAGCACAGGCGGCAGCGACGGATCGTAGTCCTCGACGAACTTGATGTGACGCGCGACGCCCGAATGCGTGAGGTGCTTCACGTGTTCGAGCACGGCGTGGATATTGACGGATTCGCGCTCGATCGGCCGCTCGTCGGTGAATACTTCCATGCGGTCGACCAGCTTCACGATGCGGTCGGCTTCATCGCAGATCAGCCGCGTCAAAGTGCGATCATCATCACCGACCGATTGTTCGAGCAGTTGCGCTGCGCCGCGGATGCCCGAGAGCGGATTCTTGATCTCGTGCGCGAGCATCGCCGCGAGCGCGATCACCGAACGCGCGGCGCCGCGATGGGTGAGTTGGCGGTCCATTTTGTCGGCGATCGTGCGCTCTTGCAGCATGACGACCACATGGTCCGGCCGCTCCGGCAACGGCGCCACGTACAAGTCGACCAGGCGCTCGCCGGGATTGCGCGGCGTGCCGAGATCGACCTTGTACTCGTTGACCGCTGCGCCGCGCACGCGCACTTGGTCGACGAGCGCGAGCAAGGGGCTTCCGAACGGCACCAACTCGCCGAGCATATGACGCCGCAGCAGTCGCAAAGA
>VAZL01000019.1 GCA_005883445.1 Alphaproteobacteria bacterium
TCGGCGCGACGCTCAATCCGCTGCTGCTGGCCGGCCAGGTGCATGGCGGCACGGCGCAAGGCATCGGGCAGGCGCTGATGGAGAATGCGGTCTATGACGCTGGTTCGGGACAACTCGTCAGCGCCTCGTTGATGGACTACGCCCTGCCGCGCGCCGCCGATATCCCGCCGCTCGACTTCGAGACGCGCAACGTGCCGTGCCGGACCAATCCGCTGGGGGTGAAAGGGGCGGGGGAGGCGGGCGCCATCGGTTCTTGTCCGGCGGTGATGAACGCCGTCGCCGACGCGCTCTGGCGGGCTTACCGCATCCGCCATGTGGACATGCCGGCGACGGCCGAGCGCGTGTGGGCGGCGATTGCGGAGGGCAGGCGGGTGCATACGCTGTGACCCGCCCCCGGCCGTTGCGCAGTTCACGGAATCGTGATCGTTAGGGGTCCGAAGCCTGAGGCGTCTGCGGCACGCGGCCGCGCGGGCTTCGAAGTCGGCGGGATTCAAATTTGAAGTTTCTGTGCGAAATCGCTGCAAACACGGAGGAATTTCGAGTTCGGCGAAGGCCGGCGGATTTGGAGCTTTCCTGCCACCGGGAATAAAAAAACGGACCGGGCTGTTTACGCGATGCCCACCAACCCGCGCCGCCGGCGCGGAGATCAATCCATAGAGGGAGCAAGAGATGATCCGCACCGCGCTTGTTGTTGCAATGCTCGCGTTCGGGGCCACCGCGTTGGTGGCGCAAAGCGACCCGATCGCTGCCCGCAAGGCGCTGATGAAGGCGAACGGCGACCAAAGCAAGGTTGCCACCGACATGCTGGAGGCCAAGCAGCCCTTCAATCTCGACGCAGCGAAAAAGGTGTTCGCGACCTTCGCCGAGGCAGGCGAGAAGGCGCCGGTACTCTTCCCTGACAATTCCAAGACCGGTGGCGATACCGCGGCATTGCCCACGATTTGGGAGGACAAGGCCGATTTCACCGCCAGGCTCGCCAAGTTTGCCAGCGAGGCCAAGGCGGCCGGGGCCGCGACCAAGGACTTCGACAGCTTCAAGGTCCAAATCACCGAGGTGCGCAAGAATTGCGGCGGGTGTCACCAGACCTACCGCAAGAAGACCTCGTAATCGTCTGGGATCGTCACAGTCGGGGGCGGCCGTCGGCGCGACGAGCCGCCCCCGGCTTTCATGGGCCGCGCGCTTCTGCAACCGACGAACTCGGATAGGACCGGAAAGGGGCGCCGATGCTGCGCAAGCTCGTGATGCTGGTGGTGATCCTTGCGGTGATCGGCGCCGCGGCATTCTGGTTCATCACCATGCCGGCAACCGTGTCCGCCGACGCGCTCGGGTCTTACACGCCCGACCTCGACAACGGCAAAACCATGTTTTACGCTGGCGGCTGCGCCTCGTGCCATGCGACTCCCAATCAGGACGACAAGACCAAGCTCGGCGGCGGGCTTGCCCTGAAATCGCCGTTCGGCACGTTTTATCCCCCCAACATCTCGCCGGACCGCAACGACGGCATCGGCGGCTGGAGCGAGGCGGATTTCGTCACCGCCATGTGGAAGGGCACCTCGCCCGACGGCAGCCATTACTATCCGGCCTTCCCCTACACCTCCTACCAGCGCATGCGGCTGGAGGACGTGCGCGACCTGTTCGCCTACCTCAAGACGCTGCCGGCGGTGCAAGGCAAGGTGCGCGACCACGACCTGCCGCTCCATTTCAAGATCCGCCGCATGCTCGGAGGCTGGAAGTTCCTTTTTCTCGACGGCGAGCAGCTCAGGCCCGATACATCCAAGTCGGCGCAGCGGAATCGGGGCGCTTATCTGGTCAACGGCCCGGGCCATTGCGCGGAGTGCCACAGCCCGCGCAATCCCCTCGGCGGCATCGTCGCAAGCCAGCGCTTTGCCGGCGGTCCCGATCCGGAAGGCGGCGACGGCTCCGTCCCCAATATCACGCCAGCAGGAATCGGCGATTATTCCGAGCGCGACATCGAACGAATCCTCGAGAGCGGGGACATGCCCAACGGCGATTCGGTCGGTGGCGCGATGGCGGCAGTGGTCGCCAATACGTCGAAACTTTCGGCGGACGATCGCGCCGCGATCGCGCTCTACATCAAATCGCTGCCGCCGGTCAAAGGGCCGAAGCGCCCTTGAGACAGCAAGCGGCATCAGACCTCAGTTAGAGCGCAGGTCCGGGCCAAGGTCGACGCGACTCTCTCTCAGAACGCCTTGAATGTGATGATGGTGCGCGTGTCTTGGATGCCCGGGATGGTCTGCACCTTCTCGTTGACGAAATGGCCGATGTCGGTCTTGTCCTCGACGTAGAATTTCACCAGCAGGTCGAAATCGCCGGCGGTCGAATAGATCTCGGAAGCGAGCTCGGCATCCGCGAGCTTGTTCGCCACTTCGTAGGATTGGCCGAGTTGGCATTTGATCTGGACGAAGAAGGGAACCATTCACGCCTCCGTGCGGCGCTCCGCCGCAAGCGGCAATCCAGCAAATACGGCTGCGCGAGGCAAGGGCCGCCGGCGTGTCGAGCATATCGCGGCAGCTCATGCTATCGTCGAGGCCCTGATGCGCGTTGACCTTCGCCTCTATGCCCTCGTCGATCCCGAACGCGCGGGCGGCCGCGATCTCGCGGTTCTCGCGCGGCTGGTCGCGCTAGGCGGCGCGACGCTGGTGCAGCTGCGCGACAAGCACAGCGACACGCGGCGCATGGTCGCGCGCGCGCGGGCGATCAAGGCGGAGCTCGCGCCGCTCAACGTCCCGCTGCTGATCAACGACCGCATCGACGTCGCGCTGGCCGCGGGCGCCGACGGCGCGCATGTGGGGCAAGACGACATGGCGGTGGAGGACGCCCGTCGATTGCTCGGCGCCGACGCGATCATCGGGCTTTCGGTGAAAACCGTGGAGCAGGCCGAAGCGGCGCCCCTCGATCTCCTCGACTACGCCGGCATCGGGGGCGTGTTTGCCACCGCGTCGAAGGACAATCCGAGTCCGCCGATCGGGCCCGCCGGATTGGCGCGCATCGTCGGCGTCTTGCGCCGGCGCGCCCCTCGATTTCCGCTCTGCGCCATTGCCGGCATCGACGCCAGCAATGCCGGCGAGGCCATTGCCGCCGGCGCCGACGGCGTCGCGGTGATCTCGGCGCTCGCGCGCAAGGACGATCCGCGGGCGGCTGCGCGCGATCTGCGCGGCGCGGTCGAGCGCGCGCTCGCGCAGCGGGGCCGGTGATGACGCCCATCGCGCTCACCATCGCGGGCTCGGATTCGGGCGGCGGCGCCGGCATCCAGGCTGATCTCAAGACGTTCTCGGCGCTCGGCGTCTATGGCGCCTCGGTTGTTACCGCGCTCACGGCGCAGAACACCAAGGGCGTGAGCGCGATCCACGACGTGCCGGCGCAATTCGTCGCCGCGCAAATGGACGCGGTTTTTTCCGATCTCGATGTCGGCGCGGTCAAGATC
This sequence comes from Alphaproteobacteria bacterium, assembly GCA_005883445.1. Classification (GTDB taxonomy): domain Bacteria; phylum Pseudomonadota; class Alphaproteobacteria; order Rhizobiales; family Xanthobacteraceae; genus VAZQ01. The sequence goes on from VAZL01000019.1 coordinate 3,446, forward strand.
GGGATGGTCTCCCAGCGCGTCGTCATCGAAGCGATCGCGGCCGGGCTCGAGCGCTGGCGGCAGGACAAAATCGTGCTCGATCCGGTCATGATCGCAGCCTCCGGCGACAAGCTTCTTGCCGCCGACGCAATCGAAACGCTCAAGCGCGCGCTCATCCCGCGCGCGCTCGTCCTCACGCCGAACCTGCCGGAGGCCGCGGCGCTGCTCGATGCGCCGATCGCCCGCAACGAGAGCGAGATGCGCGAGCAAGGCGAGCGGCTGCTCGCGTTGGGGCCGCGGGCGGTGCTGGTCAAAGGCGGGCATGGCAGCGGCGCCGAGAGCGTCGATCTCCTGATCGAGCCGAGCGCAGTCGTGCGCCTCGCCGCCGACCGCATCGCGACGGAGAATACCCATGGCACCGGCTGCACGCTCTCCTCGGCGATCGCCGCCGGCCTCGCCAAGGGGCTCGGTCTGACCGAGGCGGTGGGCGCCGCCAAGACCTACGTGACGGAAGCGCTCGCCGCCGCGAACCGGATCAAGATCGGCTCCGGCCACGGCCCGACGCACCACTTCCACGCCTGGTGGTGAAGAACAGCGCTCGTTCACCCGCTGTCGTGGGGACCTCCCGGCATTACGGCAACGCCGTTGCCCGCATTGCAGGCAGGTCGGACATGCGGCGCATCCAGGCGGCGAGCTGTGGGCGGCCGTTTGTGAGATCACCGGGGCCGCGCTTGCGTGCCATGTCTAGAGACACAGCGACGGTCAGGTGTGCCATTGCGGGCTCCGCCTCCATCAGCGGATCGCGAGCCCGTGCCTCAAAAAGATCGGCCATGCGCTCACTCCGCGCGACCTCGTGAGCGAGGAGGGTCGGCGACCGCTCGCTCTCGGGCCGGGTCATCTCACGCACCCATACGCAGATGCCTTCGCACATGCTGCGCGCGTTAGCTTCCAGTCGGCGGTAGGCCCAATCGGACTCACGCAGTGGGCGGTGGAAGCGGGGCTTGCCATCAAGGCTGTCGAGATAGGCACAGATGAGCTGGCTGTCCTCCATGCCAATGCCGGCGTCGTCGACGAGATATGGCACGCGGCCTGACGGGTTGATCTCATAGTAGGGGCTGCCGGCGGTGCGCGTTTTTGCTTCCAGGACCTCGACCCGGCGCTCCAGTCCCTTTTCTACAACGACCATGCGCGCCAGCCGCGCGTATGGCGAGCCGTACGTGACATAGAGCTTCATCGGCGGCGGTTCTTTTGTGTGACTCATTCCTTGCAACGGGAGATCGGCGGCGATCCTACGCCTTCGCCTTCACCACCTTCTGGCGCTGCTCGCCCAGCCCGTCGATCCCGAGTGTGACTACATCGCCGGCCTTGAGGAATTTCGGCTCGGGCTTCATGCCGAGCCCGACGCCGGGCGGCGTGCCGGTGGTGATGACGTCGCCCGGCTCCAGCACGAAGAACTGCGAGCAGTACCAGACGAGGTGCCTGCAGTCGAAGATCATGGTTTTGGTGTTGCCGCGCTGGCGTTTCTCGCCGTTGACGTCGAGCCACATGTCGAGGCGCTGCGGGTCCTTGATCTCGTCCTTGGTGACCAGCCAGGGGCCGAGGGGGCCGAAGCTCTCAGAGCTTTTGCCCTTGATCCATTGCCCGCTGCGCTCGATCTGGAACACGCGCTCCGAAACGTCGTTCGCCAGGCAATAGCCGGCGACGACATCCAATGCCTTGTCTTTCGACAGGTAGCGCGCGCGCTGGCCGATGACGATGGCGAGCTCGACCTCCCAATCGAGCTTGCTCGACTGCTTGGGAATGATCGTGTCGTCGTTGGGCCCGCAGATGCAGGACGTCACCTTGTTGAAGATGATCGGCTCTTTCGGAATCGGCGAGCCGGTCTCGGCCGCGTGGTCGGAATAATTGAGTCCGATGGCGATGAAATTGCCGATGCCGCCGACGCAGGCGCCGAGGCGTGGATTGCCGCGAACGAGCGGCAGCTTGTCGACCGCGGTCTTGCGAATCTTGGCCAGGCCCTTGGGCGAGAGCGCCTCTGCGGCGATATCCGACACCACTTTCGATAGGTCGCGGATGCCGCCTTTGGAGTCGATGATTCCAGGTTTCTCACGGCCGCGCGGGCCGAAGCGGACGAGCTTCATGGATTCTCCTCGGGCTTGAAGGGGGCGACGTCGCACCAGGGGGCGCGATCATGCGTCGGGCGCCCGCGCTGGGCAAGAAATGCGCGCACGCGGCCGGTCAGCACGGTCTTCCGCAAAAGTGTGTCAAAGAAGCCACGAATGCGCCGCCTATTTGTTGCCGAATGGCAACAAACGCCGAGATATTGCGCAAACTCGGGCGTTTTAGGCGGCTTTTCATTTGCAATTGGAACCCTCCGCGGACAGGATTACCCCCATGCACCTAGTCCGCGCGCCAAGCTGCAAGCGACGCGGGGTCAGGGGCCGACACACGATGGCAGGTCCGCTCCTCAGGGCTCTGCCGGGTCAATGGGTTTAATTGGGGGGTGCGACGGGGCCGGCGCGAGCCGGCCTCGTTCGCGTTTGTGCCCTCAGATTGCGCCCGGGAAGACGCCGCCGTCGATGAGCAGGTTTTGCCCGGTGATGTAGCCCGCCTGGGCGGAGCACAGAAAGGCGCAGGCGGCGCCGAATTCATCCGGCGTGCCGAAGCGCTTGGCGGGCACGCTCGCCATGCGCTCGTTCCTCGCCTGCTCGATCGAGATGCCCCTGTTCTTGGCAACCCCCGCCATGTTCGATTGCAGCCGTTCAGTCTCGAATGTGCCGGGCAGGAGAAAGTTGATGGTCACGTTGGACGCGGCGACCGAGCGCGCCACCCCGGCGAGGAAGGCGGTCAGGCCCGCGCGCGCCCCCGAGGAGAGATCGAGGCCGGTGAGCGGCATCTTCACCGAGCCCGAGGTGATGTTGACGATGCGGCCGAATTTCCCATGTTGTCGACCACGCCGTCGATGATGTTTTGACGCGTGAGCTCGCGAAAATCGCGAAACGGCGGCCCCCCGTTGTTGTTCACGAGAATGTCGGGCTCTGGGCACGCGCCGAGCAGCGCCGCCTGGCCCGCGGGCGTGGCGACGTCCCCGGCGACCGCGGTTACCTTGGCGCCGGTCGCCTGCCGCATTTCGGCGGCGGTGGCATCGAGGCTCTTGCCGTCGCGCCCGTTGATGACGACGTCGCAGCCCGCCTGCGCCAGCGCGAAGGCACACGCGCGGCCGAGCCCGCGGCTCGAGGCACAGACGATCGCCTTGCGGCCGGCAATTCCGAGATCCATGGCCAGTCCTCCGGGGTGAGCTCACGAAGGATCAACGTTAAACCCACCTCGGGCGCGCGCCAAATGCCCGCCGATGCGCGAGGGCTCGCCCCTGCCAGCGGTCTTTGGGATTAGGCCGCGTACTCATTGGGGCGTGTACTCACAAATCGTCCAGCCTTGTCCGCTCTCGGGCAAACCGGACATTGAGCCGCCATCGCCGAATGGCCGAGTCTGAACCCAAACCGGACATTGGCCGCCAGCCTTTGCTGCGATGGATGCGCCTGAATCACTCTAAGACCTGCTATACTTGGGCCGTGATCCGTGGCCTGGGATACGCTTCTCGCCAGTGGTGCAGCCGGCCGCGGGCGACGCGCACGATGATGTCCAAATCGCAATTTGTTTTGGTTTTCCTCCTCACGAGCTGGGGTTTTGCTTTCGAGTTGAAGGCACAGTCACCGACGTATCGGTCGGTCAATAGTGCCGATCTCCTGGGCGGGTACATCCTCAATGGAGAATGGATCGAAGCCACGGGCCATGTTTGGTTCTCCGACAAGGGCGTCTTTTTTAATTTTAATCTACCGTCGGCTCGCGTTCCGATGCTTGTCGATGTTGCAAATGTCGATCCCGAGAATATTCGTCGGCTGAAATCCACTTGCGGGTCGCCTGACCAGTTCAGCGGAGGATGTCGGGCAACGATACGCGGCCAGGTCTGAAGACTTGACCATCGGCAAGGTATCCTCATGCAGGATCAAGGTATCCTCGCGAGGGATATCCAGATCATACCGAGGCAATGAAGCGCCACGCATGGACCGCCGAGGCGCTCGGTCTCGAACTGCGGGCGACGCAGGCACGCGTCAGACGGCGCCGCGCGACTCGAGCGGACGCATTTCGTTTCCGCGCCAGACAAAGCCGCGGCCGAGCCAGCCGCCGATCCACAGCAGCGGCAAGAGCGCGTCACGCAGCATCCAGGCGGCGGGCGATTTGAGGCTCAGATGCCAGCCGGCTGCGCGCGCGAGCGCGGCTTCGGCGCCATACCAGATCGCGGCGAGCGCAACAACGCTGCCCAAAGGCAGGCCCAGCGCCGCGACGACATAGGCGGCGGCCGTGAGCGGGCCGAGACTGCCGCTCAAAATCTCCAGCGCATAGTACTGCCGAAACGAGGCCTGCCGCAGCTTTGCCCACCGCAGTTGACGCGCCCATACTTCGCCCGCGGAGCGGTAGCCGAGGGGCTGCTCGAACGGCGCGTCGACGAGGCGGACGCGTAGTCCCAAGTCGCGCACGACTTTGGTCGTGGCCGCGTCCTCCGCGGCCTCGGCCGCGAGCAGTCGAATGCCGCCGGCCTGCTCGATCTGGCTGCGCCGGTAGAGCATCGACTTGCCCTGGGCAAAGCCGAACCCGATCGCGGCCGAGGTATATTGCCATCGCAACTGGTAGGTATTGAGGAACGCACATTCGAGCTCGGCCCAGAATCCTTGCGGACGGCCGCCGGCGGGCGGCGAGCTGACGACGCCGGTATCCGCGCGCCAAGCCGCGAGCAGGCGCTCGATGTAGTCGCGCGGCATCAAGACGTTGCTGTCCGCCATCACGATCCAGTCGTACGCGGCCCCGCGCCAACCCTTGCAGACGTTGTTGAGCTTCGGGTTGTCGCTGATCGTCTCGTTGCCGATGAGGAGCCGCGCGGCAACATGCGGATGCGCCGCGATCAGTCGCCGCACGAGCGGCACGGCGGCGTCGTGGGCGCTCGTCGCGCAGAAGATGATCTCATAGCGCGGATAGTCGAGGTGGAAGGCGGAACGCAGCGTGTCTTCGATGTAGTTTTCCATGCCGCAGACCGGCCGCACGAGGCTGACGCCGGCGGCGTCGGATGGCGCGTCCGTGCAATCCCGCGCGCGCGTTGCGCGCCGTCCGGTTCGCCGCAGATAGCGCGTCAATCCGAGTAAGCCGAGAGCCGTCTGTGATTCGGCGGGACGGAATACCGACCTCGGCTTGCGGCATTTGCTCGTCGCGATCAGGATGCTGCCGAGGTGGATGGCGGTCGCGACAATCGAATAGGTCGCAAGCGCCCAAATCGCAATCGTCATGACGCAGCTATGTCATGCAGGCGGTGACAGTCGTGTGACGAGCGCCGGGCGCGGTGCTGCAAATGCCGGCGTGGGTGGCCTTGCCGGGCAGGGTGTCGCGGCGCTACCGTCGGGCAATGCAACCATCGCCCGATCCTGCCTTGCCGACTGCCGCGGACGTCGATGCCGCCGCGCGGCGGCTTGCGGGCGTTGCGCTACGCACGCCGCTGCTGACCTCGCCGGTGCTCGATGCGCTGACCGGCGCGCGCGTGTTCCTCAAGGCCGAGACCCTGCAGCGCACGGGCTCGTTCAAGTTCCGCGGCGCCTACAACAAGCTCTCCTCCATCCCGCCGGCGGAGCGCGCGGGCGGCGTGGTGGCGTTTTCCTCGGGCAATCACGCGCAAGGCGTCGCGGCGGCGGCGCGGCTTCTCGGCATGCCGGCGGTCATCGTCATGCCGGCGGATGCGCCGCGCCCCAAGCGCGAGCGCACCGCGGCGCTGGGCGCCGAGGTCGTGCTCTACGACCGCGCGCGCGAAGACCGCCAGGCCATCGCGCAGGAGATCGCGCACAAACGCCACGCCGCGCTGGTGCCGCCCTATGACGATGCGCTGATCATCGCCGGACAGGGCACGACCGGCCGCGAGATCGTCGAGGATCTCGTGGCGCAAGGGCTCGTGCCCGACATCATCGCGGTGACGGCATCGGGCGGCGGGTTGACCGCGGGAATCGCGCTCGCGGTGAAGGCGCGAATGCCGCAGGCGCGCCTCTACACCGCGGAGCCCGAGGGCTTCGACGATCATGCCCGTTCGTTCAAAAGCGGACGACGGGAAAAGAACGCCGCGCTCACCGGCACGATCTGCGATGCGCTGATGGCGCAGACGCCCGGCGAAATGACCTTCGCGATCAACCGCGCGCTGGTCGGCGCCGGCGCCGCCGTGAGCGACGAGGAGGTCGCCGCCGCGGTCGCCTTCGCCTTTCGTGAGCTCAAGCTGGTGGTGGAGCCGGGCGGCGCGGCCGCGCTCGCCGCGCTGCTGTCGGGCAAGATCGACGTGAAGGGAAAGATCGCGGTCGCGGTCCTCTCCGGCGGCAACGTCGATCCGGAGCTGTTCTATCGGTTGGTGGCCTGATTAGTTGATTCGAATCAAGAATGAGCGACGGACTCGGTCTTTACCCTCCCCCTTGTGGGGAGGGTCGGCGCCTTAAGCGCGTTTCCGCGCGTCTTCGACGCGCTATGGCGCCGGGGTGGGGGTGGTGCGGTGAAATGAGCCGCATAAAAAGCCCCGAAAGGAAAACTAAGTGTCCCTCTCCAATTTCGACCGCTATCAGCGGATCGCATGGGCCTATGACCTGCTCGATCTGCCATTTGAGTACGGGCGTTACCGCAAAATCAGGCCGCTACTTTTTCGGGGACTGTCGGGGCGGATATTGGAAGCTGGTGTCGGCACTGGCCGGAATTTCCCATTTTACCCGCCCACCTCTGAGGTCGTCGGTATAGATCTAAGCCCGGCCATGCTGGCGCGAGCAGAGTGCAGGCGGCACACGGCAGCCACAAAGGTCGAGTTGCGACAAATGGACGTGACGCAGCTGAACTTCCCCGACCGTTCCTTCGACGCGGCAGTCGCTACGTTCCTGTTCTGCACCCTTCCCGACGAATTGCAGATAGCTGGCATGAGGGAGCTAGGCCGAGTGGTCAAACCCGGAGGCATCATTCGATGCCTAGAATACACCCGCCCAAGCGGCGGCTTTCGCCGCGCGATGACGCGCCTTTGGGAGCCGTGGGTTTATTGGGCCTATGGAGCCGGGTTTGACCGTCAGACCGAAAGACATGTTCCAGAAGCAGGACTGCAACTGCGGGAATCCCGCTTTGTGGCCGATGAATTGATCAAACTTCTGGGGGCTGTGGCATGACCTCCGCAACGTACTTGTCAAGTATACAATTCCCCCACAAGGGGGAGGGGAGCCCATCGAATGCGCGACGCTAAAGTGCTTTAAGCACAAGCGAGCCCACTATAGCCGCCAGACGACGACGAAGGACACATCGCAGTTGCTGTTCCCTCCTTTGTCGTCCCTCCATCCTTCATCTTCATTTACGTGGCGGCTCGCGGTCTTCTACGCCGCGCTCTTCGTCGCGCTCGGCGTGCAATTGCCGTTCTTGCCGCTGTGGCTCGCGGCCAAGGGGCTCGATGCCGGCGCGATCGGCGTCGCGCTTGCGCTCCCCATGATCGTGCGCGTGTTTGCGATCCCGCTCGCAACGCGCGGCGCCGACCGGCATGACGCGCTGCGCACGGCGATCCTGATCGCGGCGGGGATGGCCGTGCTCGGCTACGGCGTGGTGGGGCTTGCGCAGGGCGCTGCCGCCATCACCATGGCGCTGGCGCTGGCGTCCGCCTTCTACACGCCGATCATGCCGCTCGCCGACGCCTATGCGCTGCGCGGTCTCGGCGGGCTTAAGCGCGCCTACGGCCCGGTGCGGCTTTGGGGGTCTGCCGCCTTCATCGTCGGCAGCTTCGGCGCCGGCCTGCTGCTCGAACGCATCGGCGCGAGTGACCTCATTTGGCTCGTGGTGGCGGCGCTGACGATCACCGCGGCGGCGGCGTACGCGCTCTCGCCGCTGGCCGCGCGCGAGAAAGGCTTATCCGCAACCCGCGTATCATCCGCGCAGGACCTGTTGCGCGATCCCGCCTTTCTCACAGCGGCGGCCGCGGCGAGCCTCATTCAGGCGAGCCACGCGATCTATTACGGGTTCTCCGCGCTCGACTGGCAGGCCGCGGGCCTCGACGGCGGCGCGATCGGAGCGCTGTGGGCGCTCGCCGTCGTGGCCGAAATCGCGCTGTTCGCGATCTCCGGCCGCCTGCCGCTCGCCCCCACCACGCTGCTCATGCTCGGTGCCGCGGGCGCGGTCGTTCGCTGGAGCGCGATGGCGTTCGATCCGCCGCCGGCGCTGCTGGTGCCGTTGCAATGTCTGCATGCGCTGTCGTTCGGCGCCACCCATCTCGGCGCGCTCGGCGTCGTGGCGCGCGCGGCGCCGGCCGAGCTCGGCGCGACCGCCCAGGGCTATCTCGCCGTCGCGCTCGGCCTGGTGATGGCCGCGGCCATGGGACTATCGGGCGCGCTCTATGCGCGCTTCGGCGGCCTCGCCTATGGCGCCATGGCGCTCGCGGCCGCTGCCGGCGGCATCTTTGCGTGGGTCGCCCATCGGCTCGCCGACGGGAGGTAATTTCAAGATTCAAGGCGGCGGGAGCACATGGGCTGTATTAAGGTCGTCATTGCCGGGCCTGACCCGGCAATCCATCCATCTTTGCAAAAAGCTTCTCGCGAAGAAGATGGATGCTCGCGGCCGCTGAGATACATCATGCGCGGGGACAGGCCGCCGCGGCGCGCGATCCAACTGCGCACGTTCTCCGGGTAGATGTCCATCAACAGCTGCGTCGCCTCGCGGCTCGTCACCTGCTGGCCATTGCCGCCGGGATGCCACGCCGCATGGAAGCCGAGTCGCGCGCGCGGGGTCACGCAGATGCGCTCGTGCGGAATCACGCCGAGCAGCATGGTGCACGCCGACAGGCAGGGGCCGTCGATGACGACCCGCTCGCCGGAGCCGCGCAGCGCCACCAGGTTTTCGAGGTAAGGGCCGATTTGGCCCCCGGGATCCGCCTTGATTCTGACCGTCGCATGCGCAGTTGAAACCGCCAGCGCCGCCGCGACGGCGCCCGCCAGAACAGCGATTTTCATGCTTACCCTCTCCGTGCTCCCGGCGCCGGCCCGGCAGAGGTGGCGCCGCCCTCGCACAGACCTTGAAAATCAAATGTGGGCTAAATGTGAAAAGTCGTGCCGATCGGAGGGAACTTAGCCTGAACGTTGTTAACCGCCGATGGCCGGTCCGGTAGGGACGCACCGCGCCGCCGGCGCTCCGTCGGCGCCCGTTTCATCCCCACAGCGCCGACGTCGGCGGGTGGACGCGGCTGGCGTCGTAGCGAAGGCCGTGCGGCCGGTCGCGCGCGAGCAGCAGCGCCCCGTCGAGATCGACGACGCGCGCGCGCTGGGCAACAAGCATCGCCGGCGCCAGCGCCAGCGAGGTCGCGACCATGCAGCCGACCATGAGCGTAAATCCAAGCCGCTCGGCTTCGCCGGCCATGGCCAGCGCCTCGGTCAGCCCGCCGGTCTTGTCGAGCTTGATGTTGACGGCGTCGTACTTGCCCACGAGCGCGGGCAGCGAGGCGTGCCCGTGCACGCTCTCGTCGGCGCAGATCGCGAGCGGCCGCGCGATGCGTGCGAGCGCATCGTCGTTGGCGGCCGGCAACGGCTGCTCGACCAGCGTCACGTCGGCCTGCGCGCAAGCGGCGAGGTTTGTTGCGAGATCGTCCGCCGTCCAGCCTTCGTTGGCGTCGACGATGAGTTCCGCCCGCGGCGCCGCGCGCCGCACCGCGGCGATGCGCGCGGGATCGCCCGGCGCTCCGAGCTTGACCTTGAGCAGCGCGCGCTCGGCGGCCGCGGCGGCGGCTTGCGCCATCGCCTCCGGCGTCGCGAGCGAGATCGTCAAGGCGGTGGTGACGGGCTTGGGCGCCGCGAGGCCGAGAAGCTCGTGCACCGGCCGTGCGGCGCGTTTGGCCGCCAGATCCCAGAACGCGCAGTCGAGCGCGTTGCGCGCCGCGCCGCCCGCCATGGCCGACTGCAGGCGTTCGCGATCAAGCCCGCGAGCAATGTCCGGGGCCATCGCCTCGATCGCGGCCGCCACGCCCTCGACCGTCTCGCCGTAGCGCGCATAGGGCACGCATTCGCCCCGCCCGCGATGGCTGCCGTCGGAGAGCTCGGCGACCACGACGACGGCTTCGGTCTTGGCGCCGCGGCTGATGGCAAACGAGCCGGCGATCGGCCAGCGCTCCACACGAACGGACAGGGCGGGGGGGCTCATCGGCGTCGCATCATGCGATCACTGTCGGTTTGCTCGGTCGTATCCCAAGCGACTCTCTTCCGTTCGTCCCCGCGAAAGCGCGTAGGCGCTAAGTCAAGGTCGTCATTGCCGGGCTTGACCCGGCAATCCATCCATCTTCGTAAAGATGTTTATACGAAGAGGATGGATGCGCGGGTCAAGCCCGCGCATGACGGCTACCTAGGCCTCTCAAGTTAGCGCCTATCCCCAGGGCGCGTCGAACAGGCGCGTAAATGCGCTTTCGCGGGGATGAGGGGAGTTTTGCTGCGTATGACTTGACAAGGGTCCACCGCGGCGTCCGCATTGCTTCGGCGCAGTCGGTGAGGCTAAAAGCAACTGGCCGTCGAGCAGGAGCCGCAATGATGTCGCGCGCCGGCATTTGCACGAAGCGTCCCGCGACGCGCATGGTCGCTGTTTGCGTGACGGTCGCGCTTTGCATGACCGTAGCGTTTGGCATAACGCGTGCGCGCGCGCAAACGGCTGCCGCCGACAATTCGGCGATCTACATGGACCAGGGCGCCGACCGCGGCGAGCGGCTGATCGCCAAGGCGCGCGAGGAGGGCACGCTTACGCTCTACACCTCGATGGCGACGACGGAAT
>VAZL01000020.1 GCA_005883445.1 Alphaproteobacteria bacterium
ACCGTCGACATCGAGACCATTGGCGCGGGCGGCGGCAGCATTGCCGCGGTGCAGCTCGGCCACGTCCTCAAGGTCGGGCCGCAGAGCGCCGGCGCGCACCCGGGTCCCGCGTGCTACGGCCGCGGCGGCGGCGAGCCGACATTGACTGACGCGCTCGTGCTGCTCGGACATCTCAATCCCACGGCGCTGCTCGAAGGCGCCATGCCGATCGCCGCCGCCAAGGCGCACGAGGCGGTATCGACGCGCATCGCCGCGCCGCTCGGGATGTCAGCGACCGAGGCCGCCTGGGGCATTCTGCGCGTGCTCGCTACCAATGTGATGGTGGCAATGCGCACCATCACGGTCGAGCGCGGCTACGATCCGCGCGAATTCACGCTGGTGCCGTTCGGCGGCATGGGCCCGACCATTGCCGGGATGATCGCGGCGGAGCTCGGCATCGGTCGAATTCTCATTCCTCGCAATCCCGGCGCCTTCAGCGCGCACGGAATGCTGGTCACCGACGTGCATCAGCAGCGCAGCCTCACCCGCGTCACGCCGGTCGATGGAACCACGCCCGCCGAGCTCGATGCGATCTTCGCCACGATGGAGACCGCAGCCTTGGAAGATTTGATGCGGGAACAATTCCCGCGCGAGCGGCTGGTCACCCGCCGCCACGCCGGAATGCGCTATCGCGGCCAATCCTACGAAGTGCCGGTGCCGGTGCCGCGCCTGGGCGGGCCGCAGGACATGGCCGATCTGGTAGAGCGGTTTCACGAGGCGCATCAGCGGCGCTACGGCCACATGGCACAGGCCGAGGCCGTCGAGATCGTCAATTTCCAGGTCACCGCAGTCGCCCTCATCGCCAAGCCCGCGTGGAAGACGTTCGAGCGGACCGATGCGCCGGCCAAGCCGCACGAAGCGCGGCAAGCCTACTTCAGCGCCGGCGATGCCCGTGAGGTGCCGGTATTTCGGCGCAGCACCCTGCATCCGGGCATGCTGATCGAAGGCCCCGCGATCGTCGAGGAGCAAACCTCGACCACCGTGCTCTATCCGGGACAGCGTGCGGAGGTGGACGAATATCTAAACGTCGAGATTGAGCTGCTGTAGGGCGGACAAGATCATTCTCGCGTAGTGCTAAGACGCTCTGCCCCAGCAGGCGATTTTTGCTCGCCCTACCTGCCCAATCCGCCGTTGTCCTCGATGAAACGGGCGATCGCGTCCACACCCTCGCCCGCGCGCAGATTGCTGAACACGAAGGGACGCGTGCCGCGCATGCGCTTGGCGTCGCGCTCCATGACCGCGAGCGAGGCGCCGACGTGCGGCGCGAGATCGATTTTGTTGATCACGAGCAAGTCGGAGCGTGTGATGCCCGGGCCGCCTTTGGACGGAATCTTGTCGCCGGCGGCGACGTCGATGACGTAAAGCGTCAAGTCGGCGAGCTCCGGCGAAAAGGTCGCCGCCAGGTTGTCGCCGCCGGATTCGATCAGAACGAGATCGAGCGTCGGAAATTTTGCCTGCATCTGTGCGACCGCGGCGAGATTGATGGAGGCGTCCTCGCGGATCGCGGTGTGCGGACAGCCGCCGGTCTCGACGCCGGCGATCCGTTCAGGCGCAAGCGCTCCGGAGCGCACGAGATATTCGGCGTCCCACTTGGTGTAGATGTCGTTGGTGATCGCCGCGATCTCGTAGCGGTCGCGCAGCCGCTTGCACAAGGCGTCCATCAGCGCGGTCTTGCCCGAGCCCACCGGGCCGCCGACCCCGACGCGCAGCGGACCGTGGGGACTCGCCATGCCTCAACTCCGAAACAGCCGCGTGTATTGCGTCTCGTGGCGCATGCTCGCGAGATCGGCGCGGAAGGCCGCGCCGCCGACATCCTCGAGGGCGGTGGCGAGCGCACGCGCGGCCGTCGCCGCCACCACCGGTTCGAGCGCCGCGAGCACGCGTTGGCCGTCGGTTTGGCCGAGCGGGACGAGCCGCACGCCAGCGGAGACGAGGTTCGCCGTCAGCGCATGGAGATAAGCCTGCAGCGCAGGCGCAAGCGCGATGTCGTGTCCCGCGCTCGTAGCGGCGACCGCAACCGGCAGCGCGACGGCGCCATCCCAGACCGCCAGCAGCCGATCGAGCGCCGGCGTGGGCCAGGCCGCGCGCGTCGCATCGAGGAAGGCGCGGCCCTGGGCCGTGGTTTCCAGATGCCGCTCCCGCGACGGCGCAAAGACCGCGGCGAGTTCGGCCACCGCATGCAACGCTTCGTCGTTGCGCTGCGCGACCGCGCGGTGGGCATGCACGAAAAAGACCGCGTCACAAAATCCGCTGCCGTCGGCGATCATCACCACAAGCCAGCGCTCGAACGTCGCCGCATCGGTGACGTCGCCGGCCTCGACCGCCCACTCGATACCGCTGGAATAGGAAAAGGCCCCGATGGGATAGGCCGGCGACAGCCACGCCATCAGCCGGTAGAGGGCGGCCGCATTCAAATTGCCGGCAGTGGTGCCCGCGTCCTTCGCGGCGCCGCGCCGCGTGCGTTCGTCGCCGCGCGCGACATTCCCAGACGCTTGCCGCGCGGCCACGCCCTTGCGGAGGCGCGGTTGCTGCTGGATTCCCGCTCTGGCGGGAGTGAGCGCAGTAGGTCCGGCGTCTCGAACCACGCGGCGGGCGCGCGTGCCGCGCGCCGTGCGACGACGCGATCGCTTAGTGCTCATGGTCGTGGTTGCCTGCGTGTCCATAAGCACCATGCTCCGGGTCGAATGGCGCCTCGAGCGACGTGAGCCGCGCGCCGAGGCCGCGCAGCATGTCTTCCAGCACGGGGTCGCGCCGGATGCGCAACGTGTCGCCCACCACCTGCACCTCGGCGTGGCGATTGCCGATGTGCCAGGCGAGGCGGGCGAGCTCGTGTAGGCTTGCGGCCGCGATCTCGAGCAGCGGCTCCGCCTTGCCGGCCACACGCACGATGGCGCCGTCCTCGAGCACGAGCCCGTCGCCGTCTTTCAGCGGGGTCGCTTGGGGCAGATCGAGCAGAAACGCCGTGCCGCCTTCCCCCGTCAGCGCGATCCGGCGGCGATGGCGCTCGTGCGCATCGAGCACGACGCGGTCGATGGCGGTCGCTGCGTTCCAGCTGCCGGCAGTTCTGATTTCGCACGCCCGCCGCATCGCATCCTGCCTTCAGAACAGAAAGTAGCGCTGCGCCATGGGCAGCACCTCGGCCGGCGCGCAGGTCAGCAATTCGCCGTCGGCGGTCACCTCGTAGGTCTCGGGATCGACCTCGATCCTGGGCGTCGCGCCGTTGTGCACCATGCTCTTCTTGGAGATGCCGCCGCGGGTATTTTCGACTGCGACAAACTGCTTCTCGACGCCGAGCTTGTTGCGCAAGCCGCGCTTGAGCGCGGCCTTCGACACGAACACGAACGAAGATGCCACGAGCGCCTTGCCGAAAGCGCCGAACATCGGACGATAGTGCACCGGCTGCGGCGTCGGGATCGAGGCGTTGGGATCGCCCATCTGCGCGGCGATGATCGTGCCGCCCTTGATGACGCAGTCGGGCTTCACTCCGAAAAAGGCGGGCGACCACAGCACGAGGTCGGCGAGTTTTCCCTTCTCCACCGAGCCGATATGCTTCGACACGCCGTGCGCGATCGCCGGGTTGATGGTGTATTTGGCGACGTAGCGCTTGGCCCGCGCGTTGTCGTTGTCGCCCTTCTCCTCCTTGAGCCGCCCGCGTTGCTTCTTCATCTTGTCGGCGGTCTGCCAGGTGCGGATGATGACCTCGCCGAGTCGTCCCATCGCCTGGCTGTCCGATGACATCATCGACAGCGCCCCGATGTCGTGCAGGATGTCCTCGGCCGCGATCGTCTCCTTCCTGATACGGCTCTCGGCGAATGCCACATCCTCGGCGATCAACGGGTCGAGATGGTGGCACACCATCAGCATGTCGAGATGCTCGTCGATGGTGTTCCTGGTGAACGGCCGCGTCGGATTGGTGGATGACGGCAGCACGTTCTTGAGGCCCGCGACCTTGATGATGTCGGGGGCATGTCCGCCCCCGGCGCCCTCGGTGTGAAAGGCGTGGATGGTGCGGCCCTTGAAGGCCTTGATGGTATCCTCGACGAAGCCCGACTCGTTGAGCGTGTCGGTGTGGATCATCACCTGCACGTCGTAGTCGTCGGCGACCGCAAGGCAGCAGTCGATCGCCGCCGGCGTGGTGCCCCAGTCCTCGTGCAGCTTGAGCGAACAGGCGCCGCCCTCGACCATCTCCTCCAACGCCGCCGGGCGCGAGGCATTGCCCTTGCCGGCGAAGCCGAGATTGACCGGCAAGCCATCGGCGGCCTGGATCATGCGCCCGATATGCCATGGCCCCGGCGTGCACGTGGTGGCGAAGGTGCCGTGCGCCGGCCCGGTGCCGCCGCCGAGCATGGAGGTGACGCCCGACATCAGCGCCTCCTCCACCTGTTGCGGGCAGATATAGTGGATGTGGGTGTCGAAGCCGCCGGCGGTGAGGATCTTGCCCTCGCCCGCGATCACCTCGGTGCCGGGGCCGATGACAATGGTGACGTTGGGCTGAATGTCGGGATTGCCGGCCTTCCCGACGGCTGCGATGCGGCCGCCTTTCAGGCCGACGTCGGCCTTGACGATTCCCCAATGGTCGAGGATCAGCGCGTTGGTGATCACGGTGTCGACCGCGCCGGCTTTGTTGGCGACCTGGCTCTGGCCCATACCGTCGCGGATCACCTTGCCGCCACCGAATTTCACCTCCTCGCCGTAGGTGCAAAAATCCTTCTCCACCTCGATGATGATGTCGGTGTCGGCGAGGCGCACGCGGTCGCCGGTCGTGGGGCCGAACATTTCGGCGTAGACGGCGCGTTGCATCTTGGTGGACATGCTTAGCTCCCTGCCGCCGTCGTAACGGACTGCGCATCGGCCGCACGCCAGCGATTCTCGAACGCGGGCCGCAAGATGTCGTGCGCGAATTTGAACCCGTCGCGGCGGCGGCGGTGCACGGTCTCCGGCGAGAAATCGCGCATTCCATCCTTGTCGTCGGCCGGATTCTGCGCCGCGGGAACGAGCGTGGCGGCCGGATCCTGCATGTCGATGTTGACGATCGCGTCGATGATCTTGTAGCGCCGCGCCTCGTGCAGGCGGGCCTGCAGCCGCTCGTCGAGCGCAGCGGGTGGAACCAAGGCGGCAAGATCGTCGATGGTTTCCACCAGCGCATTGACGCGGCGCGCCGTGTCGTGATCCTGCCGCAGGCGGTTGCCGAAGCTCAGCTCGTGCAGGCGGTCCTCGACCGTGGCGAAATTGCGCGGCAGCCGGGCGCGCAAGGGATAGAGATTCATCACCACGAGCATGCTGTCGACGTCGGCATCTGCGCTGAACGCGTCGATGGCCAAGCCGAGCGGGGTGTTGTCGACGAGGCCACCGTCCCAATGCGGCATGCCGTCGATCTCGGTCCACGGGAATCCCGGCGGCAGGCTGCCACTGGCCAGCACGTGGCGCGGTTCGATCTTCGTCGCGGACACCTTTCCGAGCGGCTGGTTGACGAACGCCCGCAGCGCGCCGGTCACGACCTCGACCGCGGTCACCGCGAACGCGGTCGGGCTGGCGTTGAGCGCCGAGAAATCCACATGGCGCCCGAGCGTCACCAGCAGCGGGCGCGTATCATAGACGTAGGTCCAGGTCGGAGCGGTCCAGAAATCCGGCCGGGGCACATAGAAGCCCGGCAGTCCGAAATAGGCGAGGTCGCGCTGCGCGGCCTGCATCCAGAACGGCGGCGTTTCGAGCGTCAAATCGTCCCACAGCGCGTTGAGCCGGGCGCGGGCATCGGCATTGCTCTTCGCGCCGACCACGCAGGCGGCGTTGATGGACCCGATCGACACGCCGGTCACGACCTTGAGCGCGATTCGGCGGCCCTGCGCTTCGAACTCGTCCATCAATTCGAGCAGGGCGTTCAAGGCGCCGCATTCATAGGCCCCGAGCGCCCCGCCACCCTGCAGAACCACGCCGACTTCTACCAGCCTATTCGATGACGCGGACATGGCTCGCCGTGCCTCAGAGTTTTCCCATCACGTCCTGCCTGAACCCGTAGACCATGCGCTTGCCGGCGAGCGCAACGAGCGTGACCTCGCGCGTCTGCCCGGGTTCAAAGCGCACCGCGGTGCCGGCGGCGATGTTGAGCC
>VAZL01000929.1 GCA_005883445.1 Alphaproteobacteria bacterium
CTGCTGTGGCCGGACCTCGGGCTTTCGCGGATCGTCAGCATCACGCCGAGCTCGGGCGATCGCCCGGAACGCCAGGACAGCCCCAACTCCGATATCTTTCGCATCACCCTCGACCCGGGCTCGGTCGTCACCTTCGTGATGGAGATGCGCACCGACCGCCTGCCGCAGCTCTATCTGTGGGAACCGGAAGCCTACAAGGACAAGATCAACAGCTTCACGCTCTACTACGGCATCGTCATCGGCATCGCCGGACTGCTGGCGCTGTTCTTGACCATCCTGTTCGTGGTCAAGGGCAGCATCATGTTCCCGGCCGCGGCGGCGCTGGGCTGGGCGGTGCTGGCCTATATCGGCACCGATTTCGGTTTCTGGGGCAAGGTGTTCGAGCTGAGCGCGGGCGCCGAGCGCATCTGGCGCGCCTCCGGCGAGGCGATCCTGGCGGCGACGCTGCTCGTGTTCCTGTTCGCCTATCTCAATCTCAATCGCTGGCACGTGCGCTACGTGCACATCACGGCGGGATGGCTGACCTTCCTCGGGGCCCTGGTGGCGCTGGCGCTGTTCGATCCGCCGGTCGCCTCCGGCATCGCCCGGATGTCGCTGGCTTTGGTCGCGGTCGCGGGATTCGGCCTGGTCATCTATCTCGCCCTGCACGGCTTCGATCGCGCCGTGCTGTTGATCCCGACCTGGCTGTTGTTGATGGTCTGGGTGTTCGCCGCCGGCGCCGCGGTGACCGGGGCGGTGACCAACGACATCATCGCGCCGGCCCTGCTCGGCGGACTGGTGCTGATCGTGATGCTGATCGGCTTCACCGTGATGCAGCACGCCTTTGCCGGCAGCATCACCAGCGGCATCGTCTCCGACGTGGAGCGTCGCGCCCTGGCGCTCACCGGGGCCGGCGACCTGATCTGGGACTGGGACGTATCCGCCGACAAGGTGTTCACCAGCCCGGAGACCGAGCACATGCTAGGCCTCAAACGCGGCACGTTGGAAGGGTCCGCGTCGCGCTGGCTCGATGTCCTGCATCCGCTCGATCGCGACCGGTTCCGCGCCGCGCTCGACGGCCTGCTCGATCAGCGGCGCGGCCGGCTGATGCTGGAATTCCGGTTGCGTACCCACGACGGCCATTATTTGTGGTTCGCGCTCAAAGCGCGTCCGGTGGTCGGCTCCGACGGCGAAGTGTCGCGGGTGGTCGGCACCTTGACCGACGTGTTCCTCGACCGGCTCAACGCGGCGCTGTCCTTCGCCAAGGCCGATCCGGCGATCCGGCCGACCGTGATGGTGATCGACCTCGACCGCTTCAAGCAGGTCAACGATTCGGTCGGCGTTGCGGTCGGCGATTCGATCCTGCTCACCCTGGCGCGGCGGCTCGGCCGCCTGCTCAAGCCGCAGGACACCTTGGCGCGGTTGGGCGGCGATCAATACGGGCTGCTGCTGCTCTCCGAGCGCGAGCCCGACCGCATCACCGCTTTCGCGGACACCATCCGCAAGACCCTGCGCGCTCCGATCACGTTCAACGACCGCGAGATCCTGCTCACCGCGTCGATCGGCCTGGCGCTGGCCGAGGGACAATCGCAGGGCAAGGAAGAGATCCTGAAAGATGCCGAGCTCGCCATGTATCACGGCAAGCGCATCGGCGGCGACCGCATCGAAGTGTTCAAGCCGGCGATGCGCGCCCGCAAGACCGATCGCCTGGCGTTGGAGACGGAGCTGCGCCGCGCGCTCGAGCGCGACGAGATCAAGCTGCTATGCGCTGGGACCATCCCAAGATGGGCCGGCTGTCGCCTTCGGAGTTCATCGCGATCGCCGAAGAAATCGGTGTGATCGTCGATCTCGGCCTGTTCGCGCTCGATCACACCGCGCGGCAGCTCACGCAATGGCAGCGCGCGACACGAAGCCGCTACCCGGTGTTCGCCAGCGTCAACATATCCTCGCGGCAATTGCTCCGCCACGATCTGATCCACGATCTTCGCGCGGTGCTCGCCCGCCATGGGCCGGCGCGCGGCTCGCTCAAGCTCGAGCTCACCGAATCCCTGGTGATGGAGAACCCCGAACATGCCGCGCAGATGCTGGCCCGCATCCGCGAGCTCGGCGCCGGCCTGGCGCTCGACGATTTCGGCACCGGACATTCCTCGCTCGCCTACCTGCAGCGCTTCCCGTTCGACACGCTCAAGATCGATCAGTCCTTCGTGCGCACCACCGGCAAGGGCAAGCGGCCGGTGATCCTGCGCTCGATCATCGCGCTCGCCCACGATCTGGGCATGGATGTCATCGCCGAGGGCGCCGAAACCGATTCCGATGCGGTCGAGCTCTACCAGCTCGGCTG
>VAZL01000021.1 GCA_005883445.1 Alphaproteobacteria bacterium
TCTGGGCGGCACGTTTTACTCCATCAACGTGTTGCCTCCGGTTTGGCAGACGGTCGCCTTGTGCAACCCGGTGGTCTATCTCATCAGCGGCTTCCGCTGGAGCTTCTTCGAGACCGCCGACGTGAGCGTAGCCTTGAGCTTGGCGATGACGGTCCTCTTCCTCGCCATCTGCCTGGCGACGGTATGGTTGATCTTCAAGACCGGCTATCGACTCAAAAACTAGTTGTCGACGGTTCGATCGAACCGAGCGGGCACCCTCACGCAGCCGCGCTCATGGACGAGCGGAAGGCCCAACCCGTGAAATAGGCCTCGACATAGGCGAACACGGCGTACATCACGATGCCCTCGACCGCGAGGCCGAGCAGGCACGCGAAGACGAGCGGCATCTGGAAGTTCGATCCGGCCTGCACCATCAGATGACCGAGCCCGGAATTGGCGCCGATGGTCTCGGACATCACGGCGCCGACGAAGGCGAGCGTGATGGCGACTTTGAGGGAACCGAACAGATAGGGCTGGGTGCGTGGAATCCCGACTTTGAGCATGATGTCGAGCTTCTTGGCACCGAGCGCGCGCAGCACGTCCTCGAGCTCCGGCTCCATGCTCGCGAGCCCGGTCGCCACGTTCACCACGATCGGAAAGAACGAGATCAGAAAGGCGGTGAGCACCGCGGGCACGATGCCGATGCCGAACCAGATGATCAGGATCGGCACCACTGCCACCTTGGGGATCGAGTTGAAGCCGATCATAACGGGATAGAGGCCGCGATAGATCGTGCGCGACCAGCCCACGATGATGCCGAGCACGATGCCGAAGGCGACGGCAAGGGCAAAACCGGCAAGCGTCGTCCACAGCGTGACGAAGGCGTTCTTGGCGAGCGGCAGCCAGTACTGGCCGACGGCTTGAAATATCTGCGACGGCGCGGGGAGCACGAAGGTGTCGACCTTGAAAATGCGGCAGACGAGCTCCCAGAGCACGAAAATGCCGAGGGTGAACAGCCAGGGCGACAGTTTTTCCAACGTGGAGCTCATGGCTTGCGCACCTCCGCGATCTTGGCCCGCAGCTCGTGTACGATGGCGGTGAAATGCGGCTCGAAGCAGATGTCGAGGTCGCGCGGGCGCGGCAAATCGACCGTCTTGGTCATGACGATGTGTCCGGGCCGCGCGCTCATGACATGAATGTTATCGGCGAGGAACGCCGCTTCGCGCAGGTCATGCGTGACCAGGATCACGGTGAAGCCGAGCTTCTGCCACAAGTCGCGCAGCACGCACCACAATTCCTCGCGCGTGAAGGCGTCGAGCGCGGCGAACGGCTCGTCGAGCATCAACAGCGCCGGCTGATGGATCAGTGCGCGGCAGAGCGAGACGCGCTGTTGCATGCCGCCGGAGAGCTCCCAAGGAAAACGCTGGGAGAAGCCGTCGAGCCCGACGGTCTTGAGCAGTGCCTCGGCCTCGTCGCGGTAGTGTTGCCTCTCGCGTCGGAACTTGCGGCGGTGCGGCTCGACGATCTCGAGCGGCAGGAGCACATTGTCGATGACCTTGCGCCAGGGCAGGAGATTCGGGTTCTGGAACGCCATGCCGGCGATCTTGACCGGCCCGCGTACCCTATCGCCGAAAATGACGATGTCGCCGGAATCGGGGGGCACGAGCCCGGTCACGATCTTCATCAACGACGACTTGCCGCAGCCCGAGGGCCCCACCACCGCGGCGAACTCGCCACGGGGGACGTTGAGGCTCGTGTCCCTCAAGGCGAGAACGCCGCCGCCGGCGCTGCGGTAGGTCAGCGTGACGTGATTGATATCAACGGAGCCGGTCATGGATGCCATCGGACGGCCCCTATGTCCCGGTTACTCGGCAACGAAGAACGTCATGTAACGGTGCGCCGCAGGCCCGGGACCGTTCCGTCCGTGGCGATCCCGAAGCAACGATGGCAATACCGCGTGACGCTGCGCCGCGTCCGGGATGCCTCACAATCTCCGCTCGGCTGCGGGCGGTAGATATTGGCTGGTGAAGATGTCCTCCGCCGTCGGCCGGTTCTTGAACTCGTAGGTCAGCCCGATCTGGTCGATCGATTTGGCGAGCCGCGCCATGTCGACGCCGCCGAAGCCGTTGGCCTTGACCCACGGCGTTACAAAATTGTCGCGCAGCGACATTTTCAGCCGATCAAGCTCGATCTTTGGATCGGCGGTCTCGTTCCGCGCCATCACCGATTTGATCGCCGTATCGGGGTCCTTGATGGTATCGAGCACGCCCTTGATGGTGGCGCGCACAAAGCCGGCGACTATCTTCGGATTGGCCTTGGCGTAGTCCGGATTGACGATGATGGCATTGCCGTAGAGCACGAGGCCATAGTCCGCCATCAGCATGATCTTGATGTCGTCGGGTTTGATCCCTTTTTGCAGCAGGTTGTAATACATAGAGAACGAAAAGCCGGTGATGGCGTCGACCTTGCCCTCGGCGAGCATCGGTTCGCGCACGGGGAAGCCCACGTTCTCGATCTTGACCTTGGACTCGTCGATGCCGTTTTCCTTCACGAACGCCTTCCATTGCGCGAAGGCGCCATCGGCGGCCGGGGCGCCGAGCACCCGGCCTTCGAGGTCCTTCGGCTTGGCGATGCCGGTCTTGGCGGTGGTGCCGATGGCGAATGCCGGCTTGTCGTACATCATCAACACAGCCTGGACTCTCTTGTCCGGGTTCTGGTCCCGGAACTTGACCAGCGAGTTGATGTCGAAGAAGCCGATCGGATAGGTGCCGGCGGCGACGCGGGCGATGCCGGCGACGGAGCCGGGACCTGAGTCGACGGTGACGTTGAGGCCTTCGGCCTTGTAGTAGCCTTTGTCGATGGCAACAAAGTAGGGGGCGGACGGGCCCTCGAACTTCCAGTCGAGGGCAAACTTCACATCGGTCTGCGCGCAAACGGGGCTTGCCGTCAGTGCGGCCGCCGCCGCTCCCGCGAGCATGCCGAAAAGCTTGATCCTGTCCATGTTCGACGCTCCCTGTGAGGCCGGTCGACCGGCGCGCGCTATGCGTTGCTCAGCAATCGCCATGCCAGCCCGGGGGCTTGCGTGGACGGACGGCAACGCGCCACTCATGCCGCAAGACTAGGCATTTTGCCCGGTCTTGCCTATTCCCAAGTCAGCCCTGTGCGAATCATCAGCTGCCGCGATAGGTGCAATAGTTCCACGGCGTCACCAGCAGCGGCACGTGGTAATGGCCTTCCGGCTCCGCGACCGCGAATCTGACCGGCACGACGTCGAGAAACGGCGGCTCGTCCTGCCGCGCGCCCACGCCCGCGAAGTAGTCGGCAACGTGGAAGCGCAATTCGTAACGGCCGATCGGCAACGGCCGCCCGGCGATCAGCGGCTCATCGGTGCGGCCGTCGCGATTGGTCGTGGCGCGCGCGATCATGCGCTGCTCGCCATTGGCAGATAATTCGAGAAGCTCGATCATGACTCCAGTGGCAGGACGTCCGGCCTGGGTATCGAGCACATGGGTCGACAGATGGCCGTGCACCTCGAGGCCATCGGCGGCTTCGATGCGTTGGTCGAGGCGAAGCGCGGCGATGCGGAAGATTTCGCCAAGCGCCGTTTCGGTTTCCGCCGACATGGTGTTTTGCAGCCGGCGTTCGAACTGCTGCAAGATCGAATCCTTGCCGTGCCGCCGCACGCAGATGATGAAGGGCATGCCGAACTTCTCGCGGTAGGCGTCGTTGAGGCGATGGAATTGCGCAAATTCCGCCTCCGACAGGCGATCGAGGCCGGCGCTCGCCTGTTCCGCCTTGGACTCGACGGTCATGGTGCCCGCGCGCGCCGCCTTGCCCGCGAGATCGGGATGGCCCTTGATCAACGCTAGCCGCTGCTCCGGCGGCGCGGCGCGCACCGCATCCATCATCGCCGCGTGCAGAGCGGCAAGCGTGGCGAACGGCCGCTGCTTCAACGCGGCTTGCGCCACCCACGGCGCGTGCTCGTACACGTCCCCCAGCGCGGCCATGAAGCCGGCCTCGTCCGCCGCGTTCAGGTTTGCGAGCGCCATTTTCGTCATGTCGTGCTACCGAATCATCGGGGCGGCAGCGGCGAGCGAGCGATGCTCGCGATGCCAGTGCCGCGCGATGTCGAGCCTCGTTGCGAGCCACACCCGCTCGCGCGCCGCGACATAGTCGAGAAAACGCGTGAGAGCCGCCGCGCGCCCCGGCCGCCCGGCCAGCCGGCAGTGCAGTCCGATCGACATCATTTTGGGCGCCCGTTCGCCTTCGGCATAGAGCAAGTCGAAGGCGTCCTTGAGATAGGCAAAAAATTCATCGCCATTGCCGAAGCCCTGCGCATTGATGAACCGCATGTCGTTGGCATCGAGCGTATAGGGAACGATCAGATGCGGTCCGTTCGGCCCGTTGACCCAATAGGGCAGATCGTCGGCGTAGGAATCAGAGGAATAGAGGAAACCGCCTTCGTCGAGCACGGCCTTCAAGGTGTTGACCGAGGTGCGGCCGGTGTACCAGCCCAGCGGGCGCTCCCCCGTTGCCTGCATGTGGACGCGAATCGCCTCGGCAAGATGCGCGCGCTCTTCTTCCTCGGGCACGTCCTTGTAGTCGATCCATTTGAGGCCGTGACTCGCGATCTCCCAGCGCGCTTCGCGCATCGCCGTGACTGCCTCGGGTGAGCGCGCCAGCGCGCTGGCAACGCCGAACACGGTCACCGGCACGTCGCGCTTTGTGAACAAGCGCCACAGCCGCCAGAAGCCGGCGCGCGAGCCGTACTCGTACATGGATTCCACGTTCATGTGGCGTGCCCCCGGCCAAGGCGTCGCGCCGAGCACGTCGGAGAGAAACGCCTCCGAGGTTGCATCGCCGTGCAAGATGTTGCGCTCCCCGCCCTCCTCGTAATTGACCACGAACTGGACGGCGATACGCGCGCCGCCCGGCCAGCGCGGGTCGGGCGGGTCGCGGCCGTAGCCGGCGAGATCGCGGGGATATTTGGAAAAATCAGCCGGGGACATGGCCTGTCATAGCGATCCGGATCGATTAGCTCGACATGGTCGCGTTGCCCCGCGAAACGCATCCGCGACGCTCGCGTTGCGGACGGTATTACGGCGGACCCATATTCCAGTTCCGGCGAGACCGATCCGTGCTGGCGCGGAACAACAACTACCTGAGCTGATCCACCACTACGGTATCATATACAGTTTCGGCTCAAGCGTGTCTTGCGCGCGGAGGCTCAGGGTCGCGCGTGTCCGCCCCGATCTATCCTATGCCGATGTCGGGAAGGCTTGGGTTTCCGCGGACGATCTGCCGGTCTTCAAAACACTTTCCAATGTTGCGGCTGGTAGATGATTTCCCGCGCCGGAATGGGCGCTGCCGGCTTGCTCTGCGAGTCTCGCGCGCCCGCCCACGGTTTGATCGCCAGGATGAGCACCGCCACCGCAAGGGCCATCCAGAAGACGAGCGCGAACCTCGTTGCTCTGGGTCCCATATCCTCCTCCCGATGCCAAATTGACATCGTTGTGCGCCGCGGCGGACTTTAGAGCGGAAACCGGAAGGGCTTTGTGAGCTGCGTTACACTCGGAGAGCTGTGCTGATCCCCTTGCCCGCGATCGCGTGGGGCTAGTGCGCGCGGACGGGGTGATTGAATGACTCTGGCTGTTTCCGGCCTGGCAAAAAAAGGAGCCCCGCGTGAGCGGGGCTCAGTGTTTCGGAGGAACGTCGAACGTGAGAACCGCATATGCGGTACGATCGACAATTGGGAGGGTAGCTCGGCCATGGCGCTCATGATGTGATGGCGATCACAAAAAGGCGCTCGCGATGTGATGGCAATCACAAAAA
>VAZL01000930.1 GCA_005883445.1 Alphaproteobacteria bacterium
TGTCGGTGTTGATCACGGAGCAGGACTTCTACGACCTCGCCTGGGCCTATCTCGCGCGCGCCCACGCCGACAACGTCCGCCACGTCGAGATGTTCTTCGATCCGCAAGGCCACACCGGCCGCGGCATCGCGTTCGCGACCGTGATCGAAGGCCTCACCCGCGCCATTGCCGATGCCCGGCGAGAGCTCCGCGTAGAGGCAAGCCTGATCATGTGCTTCCTGCGCCATCTCGATGAGGCCGACGCCGAGCGCACCCTCGACGCGGCGCTGGCGTTTCGCGACCGCATCGTCGGCGTCGGGCTCGATTCGTCCGAGCGCGGGCACCCGCCGGGCAAGTTCACGCGCGTGTTCGCCCGCGCCCGCGAAGCGGGCTTCTTTCTCACCGCCCATGCCGGCGAGGAGGGGCCGCCGAGCTACGTGTGGGAAGCGCTCGATCTGCTCGGCGTCGCGCGTATCGATCACGGCGTGCGCGCCGTGGAGGACCAGGCTCTGGTGGGGCGGCTGGCGCGCGAGCAAATCCCGCTCACCGTCTGTCCGCTGTCGAACGTGCGGCTGCGGGTAGTCAAGGATCTCGCGCATCACCCGCTGCGGCGGATGCTGGACAAAGGCCTGATGGTCACGGTCAATTCCGACGACCCCGCCTATTTCGGCGGCTACGTGAACGAGAACTACCGCGCCAGCGCGCAAGCATTGGGGCTCGGACGCGACGAGATCGCGGCGCTCGTCCGCAACGGGATCAAGGCCTCGCTGATGACGACGGCGGAGAAGGACAAGGCTTTGGCGGACGTCGATCGCGTCCTCGCCGCGACCATGTGACGACAGAGTTACGCAGTTGCGCTGCGTGCCATGCCGCGGCGATCGCGGCTGACGCACGAACGCCTACGTCGATGCGCGGACATCCTCGCCCTGCAGTAGCAGCCGAAACATCAGCCCGTGCGTGATCAGCAGCAGCGGGACTACGACGGTGGGAATGAAGTGGGCGGCACCCAATTGACCCGGTGCAAATCCGACGGAATTGCCCTGATAGAAAGCGTAGAGCAGATCGGCGGTGCCCCACAGGTTGAACACCCAGACCAAGGGCATCCCCCAGCTGCGCTGCAAGGAGGCCAACGCAAGCAGGGCCAGGACCGCGGCGATGAGATCACCGTAGGCAGCCGGACGCGCAAAAGCGGCTGACAGCTCCGGCGCGACAACGCCGGGCACCAAGAATGCCAAGCCGACAAAGCGAAAGCTGTGCAAGACAAGGAGCGGACGCAACGCGTCGATGCGCGGCTGACTGCGCAAGTATGGCCAGAGGTATCGCGCAGCGACGATTCCCCAGGCAAGGAAGCCCAGCGCGACACTGATTCCGAACAGGGCTTGCGGAGGCACCTCGACTTCCCTCGCGATCAAAGGTCCTGCGTCCGGCGCTTCATGGCGTTGTCCCAGACCTCGTCGCGGTCCTCGTCGAAGACGAGCTTGGCGTCTTGCCCAGCCGGCGTAGCCGAATGCGATGAGGCTCTTGCTCGGGCCGCGATGGTTGCCGATGTCGCGCAAGATCTCGAGGCTCGACGTCATCGCGACGCGGCCGTCGATGTCGACGGTGTCGGAGCGATGGTATTCGGCGCTGTGGACCACAAAGCCGATCTCGGGCTGCACCGGACCGCCGGCGAAGATGCGCACCTGTCCCGCCACCGCCGTGTCCTTCACGCCGAGCGCCTCCAGAACGCTCGCCAGCGGCCGCTCCCCAATGGGCCGATTGATGACGATGCCGAGCGCACCGTTGCGGTCGTGCC
>VAZL01000932.1 GCA_005883445.1 Alphaproteobacteria bacterium
GAACGTGCTTCTGCATTTTGAATCTCCTTAGACGGATACCTCTTCCCTTCAACCCGGCACGGGCGATATCGATCCTTCGCCTACAACCGCTCCGTCCTTGCGCGAATACACGACCGAGACGAGCGCAGGGCTTGGCCGGGAGCTCACGCGGCCGATTTCAAGCCGGCCATGATGCTCTGCACCTCCGGCCAATGTTCCGCGCCGCGGCGTTTCATGAGCTCGATGTAGCTCGGGTTTTCCCATCTCTTGATGCCCGCCTCGAAACTTGGCCGCGCTTCACAGCGCCCGTACCACTCGGCCACACGGCTGCGATCGCGGACCATGCCGAAAATGTTCAGGTGCTCGAGCCGGGCCAAATACGGCGTAAAGGCAACATCCGCCAAGGTGTATTCCTCACAGCCAAGCCAGCGATGCTCCGTAAGCGCTTCCTCCATCTCATCCAGGAGCTGCAGCATACGCTGCACAGCTATGATGAAATGTTGCGAGCGGGTGCCTTTCTCGATCACGTCACGCCGGCGCTCGCGTTTGAAGATGTTTGGAACTCGTTCAAGCATCGCTTTTCCGAGCTCGGCGCGCTCGAGATATTGATGACGAAAGGCGATCCCGAAACTGAGGATCGCGGCGCAGGCATCATGAACATCCTCATCCAGCTGCTTGGTCCACAGCCGCATCTTCGACCGCTGGTGTGGATCATTAGGCCGCAGCCGCGGCTGCGGAAAGACGTCCTCCAGGTACTCGAGAATGACATTTGACTCCGTGACGACGTGTCCATCGTGAAGGAGCGTCGGCACCACGGCGCGGCGGTTGAGCTTGAGATACCACGGCTGCTGATGCTCGGCCGCCCGCAGGATTAGATGCTTGTCCTCCCAGGCTAGTCCTTTCTCCGCGAGACAAATCCTCACCTTTTGCGCGCACAGCGACATGTCGTTGTGGTAAAGCGTCAACATTCGCAGCTCCTCCCGGATTTATCGATACCCGCGCG
>VAZL01000926.1 GCA_005883445.1 Alphaproteobacteria bacterium
TGCACGTCCTTGACCGAGGCGCGGATGGTCTCCGTCCGGTCGGAAACGGTGCTGATCTTGATGTCCGACGGGATCGAAGCCTGCAGCACCGGCATCATTGCCTTGATGCGGTCGACCGTCGCGATGACGTTGGCCCCGGGTAAGCGCTGGATCGGCAGGAGGATCGCCCGCTGCTTGTTGTACCAGGCGGCGATGAGATTGTTTTCGGGGCCGTCGGTCGCCTTGCCCACATCCTTGACCCGCACGGGCGAGCCGTTGCGGTAGGCGATGATCAGGTCGTTATAGGCTTCGGGCTTGAACAGTTGGTCGTTGGTGTTGAGCGTATAGGTCTGGCGCGGGCTGTTGAGAGTGCCTTTCGCGAGATCGACATTGTCGACGCTGATCACGCTGCGCACGTCTTCGAGGCTCAGCCCGCGCGCGGCCAGCGCCTGAGGATCGAGCTGGATGCGGATGGCCGGCTTTTGCCTCCCTGCGATGCCAACCAGGCCGACGCCGGATATCTGCGAGATCTTTTGCAGCAGAATGTTTTCCGCGTAGGCATCGACGGTCGTGAGCGGCAGCGTGTCCGAGGTCGCCGCGAGCACGAGGATTGGCGTGTCGGCCGGGTTCACTTTGTTGATCGTCGGCGGGTACGGCATGTTGGGCGGCAGATAGGCATTCGCCGCGTTGATGGCAGACAGCGTGTCCGATACGCATCCATCGATGCCCCGGCTCAAATCGAACTGCAGCGTGATCTGCGTGTAGCCCAGTGCGCTCGAAGAGGTCATCTGGGTCAGCCCCGGGATCTGGCCGAACTGCGTCTCGAGCGGCGTTGCCACGGAAGATGCCATGGTCTGCGGATCGGCGCCGGGCAGCTGTGCCGTGACCTGCAGCGTCGGATAGTTCACGTTTGGCAATGCGCCGATCGGCAGCAGCGGATAGGCTGCCAGCCCGCCAAGCAACAGGCCGACCATCAGCAGCGCGGTCGCGATCGGGCGCGCGATGAAGGGTGCGGAGATATTCATGGTATTGGCGTCTGCTGCGCGCCCTGCGCCGCCGCCTCCTCTGCTGCCTTGCCATGCAGGATGGTCACATGGATGCCGGGCTGCAGCTTGTATTGGCCGTCGACAACTACCTGCTCGCCCGCCGAAAGGCCGGAATCGATGAGCGCTTGCCCGCCGCTCACTTGGGCGACTTTGACCGGCCGCACTGCGACCGTGCTGTCCGCGTTGATCACGTAGGCGTATGGACCTTGCGGTCCTTGTTGCACCGCCGACGCGGACACCGTCAGCCCGTCATGCCGCGTGTCGAGAAGCAGCCACGCATTGACCAGCTCATGAAATCGATATTGCCTTCATCGAGCTTCATCGTGTTGTCCTGACTGTAAGCCACTACCTTGAGCGTCCCATCGGCTAGGTGCTGTTGAACCTGCGGCAGGTTTGTCTCCGGCAGCGTGAAGATCACCGAGATCGGTTCGACCTGCGTGACCACGACGAGGCCGTTCGGATCGGTGGGATGAATGATGTTGCCGATGTCGACTTGTCGTATGCCGGTGACTCCGTCGATGGGCGAGGTGAGCTGGGTATAGCTGAGTTGCGTCTGCGCCCACTCGATTGCGGCCTCATCGGCCTTGATTGCCGCGTTGAGTTGGGCGACTTGCGCGGTCTGAGTCTCGACCAGCTGCGGAGTAGCCCAGCCTTGATTGCCCAATGTCGTATAGCGTTTGAGATTGGCTTGCGCGTTGGTCAGCTGAGCCTCATCGCGGGCGCGGTTCGCGTTCGCCTGATCGAGCTGCGCTTGATAGGGACGGGGATCGATCACGGCGAGCAGATCGCCGGTCTTCACGGTCTGCCCTTCGGTGAAGTTGATTTTGGTGATCTGCCCCTGGATCTGGCTGCGGACGATCACGGTGTTGTAGGCGATCACCGTGCCGACGCCTTGCAGATAGATAGGCACGTCGCTGCTGTTGACGGTGCCGGCAACGACGGGAACGGTTGGGACCGCCGGCGGGGCTGCCGACGCCACCTTGGACGGAAACCGCTGCGTGACGACTAGAGCGCCAACGATCGCGGCGACCGCAACTGCCGAAATCGTTGAAATGATGACCTTGCGTCGCATTGAATGCTCCCCTGCAGGCACTTGCGCATCAGCAGGCACCTGAAGACGTTGACGATATGTTGCCCGTTGCCGGACACGGAGCCGGGCTGAGACCCGGATTGCTCAGTTCGGTCGAGCCCATTGGAATGCCCGGTTTCGAGGTCGCGGGCGTCGAAGCGCTCGACTGCAAGGACGTGGCGCTGCCGGTTGCCGAAGCTCCGCCGCACGTCGTCGTGACCGGACCCGCCGAGCCCGGCAGCGTCGCGCCCGTCATGATCCCCACGCCGCTATTATCAAACAGCGCGGTCGAGCTCGGTGTCCCCGTCATGGCATTGCCCATGCCGGGGCTGGAGCATGCCGTGGCGGAAGCAACTCCATTGGAAGTGCCCGAGGTCACGCCGGGCGTCGCGAGTGGAGCCGCTCCCAACGGAATTCCCGTTGGCGCCACCGCCGTCCCGGAGGTGCCCATGCCGAGGGGCGAGGTCGTGCCCATCCCTGGGGTAGGCGTGCCCATGCCACCGACCTGCGCATAAGCACAGCCAGAGGTCACGAAAATCGCAGTCGCTATGGCAATCAAGCCGCGTGTCATTGCGCTCTCCCGACTATCCAAGGCTTCGCCGGTACGCGGTCGGTGTCGTGCCGGTCGCCTTGCGAAAGGCGGCGGTGAATGAACTCGTTTCGCTGAAGCCGACCTTCAGCGC
>VAZL01000022.1 GCA_005883445.1 Alphaproteobacteria bacterium
CCAGGTTGCAAATGGTCCCAGCGGCAGGAGCTCGGTGACGAGCGCCGGGCTCGTTTCGCTCGTGCCCATCCTTCTCACGTCGACGATCATTCCGACCCTGATGCCGTGCAGGTCATCTTCCCGCACGTTGAAGGACAGCCATTGCTTTCCAGCTTGCTCGATTGCCAGCACCGGCTGGCCGGCGCGGATGTTCTCGCCGACCTCGGCCACTATCACGCTGACCACGCCGTCGGCGGGCGCGCGCAGAATGGTTTTATCCAGGCGGCGCTCGAGAACGGCGAGGGCGGCCGCCGCGGCCGCCACCTGCGTGTCGGCGATGGCGCGCTCCTCTTTGGTCGGGCCGGCCGTAGCCGCGGCATGATTGGCCTGCGCCTCGGCGACGTCCGCGCTCGCGCTCGCGACGTCGTTCGTGGTCTGATCGAGCGTTTGCTGCGTGGCGGTATCGCTGCGGGCGAGATAGGTGGTACGATCGAGCTGTGATTGTGCATAGGTGAGCCGAGATTTTGCCTTGTCGATCTCGGACGCAAGCCCGGCGATCTCCTCGTCGCGGACGCCGGCATAGACGTGGTCGCGGGAGGCGGATGCGGCGGCAAGGGCGGCCCGCGCCTGCGCCACCGATGCGGTCAGCTCCAGCGCAGAGAGCTCGGCGACGACGTCGCCGGCATGGACGCGGTCGCCCTTCCGGACCTTGATGGCGGCGAGCTGACCGCCGACCTCGGGTGCGACGCGGATCTCGGTCGCGCGCACGATCCCGACGATGGGTGAGGCGTCGGCGCGGTGCCACAGAACATATCCGCCGACGCCCGCGGCGACCACGATGAGGCCGAGCGCGATGCCGACCGCCGCGCGGCTAGCCATGCGCTCGCCTCCGCTTCATAAGCGCCGCGGAAATCACCGCGAGCGCGAAATAGACGATAGTCAGGCACCACAGGCCGCGCCAGTCGTGCACCACCTCCCCAAGGCTTGCGCCGAGTTGGCCGATACGGACGATGCCGTCGATCGCGAAATCCGAAGGGAATATGTAACCAGCAGCAGGCACCGGTGTTGGGATTGCTTCGCGCGGCCAGGAAAAGCCCGTCACGAAAAGCTGCGGAAGGCTCGTGCCGAGAAAGATGAGCGTCGGGGTTTCCGGTTGTCTGAACCAGGCGCCCGCCGCTTGTCCCATGAAACTGGTCGCGAGCGTGAACAACGACGCGAGCGCGAAGAGTTGCACCGGATGGCCCAGCGTGGAAAAGCCGTAGAAGCGCGGCAGCACGATGAAGTAGAGCGCGAGCGCGGGTAAATAGATCGTCAGATGTGCGATGCCGCGGCCGAGCACGCTGGCGAATGCTCCGCCGGTAATCTGCGGCAATGCGACGACC
Source organism: Alphaproteobacteria bacterium (assembly GCA_005883445.1). Taxonomy (GTDB): domain Bacteria; phylum Pseudomonadota; class Alphaproteobacteria; order Rhizobiales; family Xanthobacteraceae; genus VAZQ01. The sequence goes on from VAZL01000022.1 coordinate 1,362, forward strand.
GTGAGCATCGACGCGCCGATCAGCAGCATCTGCTGCAGGATCAGCACGAAGGCCGCCGGCACGATGTAGCTGGCGTACCCGCCGACCGGGTTGAAGATTGGCTGCAATAGGATCTCGGCCGGGCTCGCCGACGCGAGCGCCGCCTTGACCAGGCTGCCGTCGGTGCGCGCGCCGCGGGCAGCAAGTTCGGAAGATAGCGTATCGATGGCGACGGCGATGCCGCTGGCCATCGATCTGAAGATGAACAAATAGGTGGCGTCGGCAAAGATCGGAACGTGGACGGTGGTGCCTTTGAGCACGTCGCGCTCCGTCCCCGGTGGAATCTCGACCACGGCGAAGGCATCGCCGCGGTCGAGCGCCTTGCGCCCTTCGGCGACCGTCGCGGCTTGCACGGCCACCCTGACCGCGCCGCTCGCATCCAGGGTCTGCACGATATTGCGGCTGAGTTCGCTCAGGTCGTTGTCGACGACCGCGATCGGGATCTTGCGCAGGATCTGATTGAGATACGGCTGCGGGTAATAGAGGCCGTAGACGAGCGGCCCCACCACCAGCAGCATAAAGGCTCCGCGGATCGCGAGCACGCGCCGCCACTCGCCAACAAAGGCTCCACCAACGCCGCGCGTCGGCGCGGGAGCTGCTGCCGGCTCCGCTTCCCGCGGCGTACGGGGCGTGCTTGCTGCGATCGCACGCAGGCGCAGGAACGCGAGCAGCGTGTAGATCGCGGCGAGCGCCGCCAGCACGGCGAAGGGCCGCGCGGATTCATAGAGCGGCAACCCGCGCGCCGCCTGCCCGAGCAGCACGGCCATGTACCAGCGCAGCGGCAAAATGGCGCCCCAGGACAGCGCAAACGCGTTCATGCCCAGAATTGGAAATCCGACCCCGGCGTAGCCGAACGCGGGCGAGACGATGAGGCCGGTGAGACCCAGACCGGTCGCAAGATCTCGCACCAGAAGCTGCATCAGCGCTCCCAAGGCCAAGTAGCCGATGATCAGCAGCATTGCGGCGATAGCCATCATCGGCGTGTTGCCCTTGAACGAAATCCCCAGCAGTCCCTCCAGGATCAGCGGCGTCGACAGCATGATGATGAAGAAGATGGCGAACAGGGGCGCAAGCTTGCCGGCCAGGGCGACGATCGGGTTGCCGCCCGCGCAGGCGAGCCAGGCGCGCATGCTGCGCTGGCTGAATTCGGAGCCCACCGCGTATCCGGCGGCGAGCGCGATCACCACATGCAGGACCATCGGCAATAGCGTGCGCAGCAGGAACTGTGCGTAGTTCCGCGCCGGATTGACCAGCACGATCGTCTCGGCGACGAGCGATCCGGTCGAGGGCGCTTGCGGCGCCCCGCGGGCCGCGGACGCGGCGTCGCCAACGGCGGCCGCGAGGCTGTCGCTCAGGCCCGACGACGCCACCCCCGCAGCCGTAAGGAATTGCTGGTTATAGAAAGCGACCACCTGCGGGCGCCGCCCGGCCTTCAGGTCGCGCTCGAAATCGGCCGGAATGTAGACCGCGGCAATGGCATCGCCGCCGCGGATCGCCCGCGCCGCGGACGCGAGGTCGTCCGCGCGTTCGACGATGCTGAGACTGGGAGACACGGCCACCTGTTCCACGAAGGCGCGCGAGGTGTCCGACCGGTCCGCGTCGACGACGACCACCCCGAGCCCGCGGATGACCGGATGACTGAACACCCCGGTCAGGACTGCGAAGGCAAATAGCGGCACACCGAAGATCAATATGAGCGCCAGGCGGTGACGCCGGATCCATCGCCATTCGCGCCTGGCGACCAGCCAGAATCCAGGCTTCGGCGGCGGTCTCATTGACGCTGCTGCCAGTCCACGTACGCGCTCATGCCGGGGCGCAGCTCCGGCACCTTCTCGACCGGATAGGCCCGGATCGAGAACGTCCGCAGATCGAAGTCGCCGGTGGCGCGAGTGGCGCGCCAGCTCGCATATTCTCCCTTGGTGGCGATTAGCCTTACCTCGACGGTGATACGGCGGTCGGCCAGGGCCGGAATGCGCACGGCGAAGCGCTCGCCGACTTTGAGAGCCTTGACCAGGTCCTCACGCAGGTCGAAGTGGACCCACAGGTCGTTGAGATCGATCAGCGTCACCAGTGGCACGCCCGGCGAGACGTATTCGCCGGGCTCCACGTTGCGCTTGTAAACCTGCGAAGGTACCGGCGCGTAAACCACCATCTGGTCGATGATCGACTGCACGGCCGCGATGTCGGCAATCGCCTTCTGCACGTTGGCGACAGCGATCTCACGTTCCTCTTTGGTGTAGCCGTTGACCGCCTGCTCATAGGCGGATTTGGCCTGATCCACGGCGCGTTGATTTTCGTGCAGGGAATCAGTCGCCTGGTCGAGCCGCGCCTGTGGGGCATTGCCGTGCTCCGCCAGCTGGCTGATGCGGTCGTAGGTCTTCTGTGCCAGGACGACGCTGGCCTGCGCCCGCTCGAGCGCCGCCTTGCGCGCCGCGATGACCTCGGCCCGCGTGCCGGCGTTGATGTTGGCGAGCTGCGCTTCGGCGACGATTTTGACGGCCTGGGCCTGCTCGTGCTTTGCGATCGTCTCGGGGTTATCGATCTTGACCAGCACTGCGCCGGCCGCGACGTTCTGCCCGCGTTCGACCGGGATCTCGCCGACCCTCCCGTCGACCCGCGCCGCGATGTCGAACCGGGTCGCATCTACCTCGCCCTGCACCAGCAGGGGTTCGGGCCGCACGAGGTACCAAATCGATAGGCCTGCGACGGCGGCTATGACCAGGCCGACGATGATGGAAGGAGCACGTGGCCGCGTGTCCATTGCTGGTTTCTTCGCCGGCAGCGACTCGCGCTGCGTCGCAACGCTCGGAGTCGATTCGTTCATTTCAAATCCAACCGCGTTGCTCGATACTGCGTTTGCCCGCAAAAGTTCCAATCTTCGAAGTGGATCGTCGGATCGGCAAAGCGTTACATTTCATTTCTCCAGTTGGATATTCCCTTGGCACCGAGGCGTGAAAATGGCGATGGATCAAGTCAGAATAAGAAGATCGTTATACGCGGGCCTCCACCGAACCGTCTTTCGATTCGGCCTCCTGATAGCGGTTGCCTGGCTGTTCGCCCTATTTTCCTACTATCTGTCCATGAAAACGAACGCCGATTGGTTCACGCGGTCAGGCGCGGTCATGGGTTTGAGCGGAGCGGCGGTCACCTTCAGGCTCGCCCATTTCTACCAGCGTGCCCTCGCGACGGCGCTCAAAGAGGGCCTCGTATCGGTGCAGAGAGGAATCGAGCTTGGCCTCGAACCGCCCAGACCCCATGTGGTCCTTTCGTACCTCGGTTATTTAACCGGCATCGTCGGTACCGGGATCTGGGGCTACGGGGACCTGCTGGTCCGACTGATCTGATGTCGTGAACCCGGCACGCCGCGTCCGCTCAGCTCGATCGGCCTCACAACAGACCTGGGATCCAGCGCTTCACCCGCCGCTGATAATCGAGATAAGCCGCTCCGAACATTTCCTGAAGGTGAGTTTCGTCCTCGAGCACACGGCGGTGAAACCAGAGCGCGCGCGCGGCGAACAGGATCAGCGCAAACCACGAGGCGAACGTCAACGCCAAGCCCAGCATGAAGATCAGGTGCCCGAGATACATCGGGTTGCGCACGTAACGGTAAGGCCCGTCCTCCACGATCCGATCCGGCGGCACGCCAAATCCCGGACCGCCGCCGCCTAGTCGATTGCGAAAACGCCCGACCAGCAGATATTGCAGATATCCCCAGGCGAGCAGCGCAAAGCCCGCCGGCATGATGACGAGCCGTCCGCGCTGCCACGCGAGTTCGAACGCGACCACCAACAACGGGCAAAGAATGAATGTTTGCACCGGCGTCCGGCTGAGCCAGCGAAGCAGCCGCGAGCTTCTCATGACGTTGCGGTCGCGTTGCTCCCGACGGCCGGTGCGCCTATTCAGCCTTGATATTGGCCGCGCGGATCACCTTGGCCCACATATCGATCTCGGTCTTGATGCGGATGGCGAATTCCTCCGGCGTGCTCGCGACCACGTCGTAGCCCAGCGTAGCGAGCCGTTCCTTCACGTCCGGTTGCGCGAGGATTTTCGCGCTCTCGCGGTGCAATGTCGCGACGATCTCCGCCGGCGTGCCGGCCGGAACGAGAATGCCCACCCAGCTGTCGCCTTCGATCTCCGGATGGCCCGCCTCCGTCATGGTCGGCACGTCGGGAAAGATTTGCGAGCGCGTCTTGCTGGTGACCGCGAGCGCGCGCACGGTTCCTTCCTTGACGTGCTGCATGGCGGCCTGCGGCGAGCTGAAACTGATCGGCGTGTGCCCGGCGACCACCGCCGCGACCGCGGGCCCGCCGCCGCCGAAGGGCACGTGAACGAGGTCGAGGCCGAGCGACAGCCGGAACTGCTCGCCGGCGAGATGCGCCTGCGTGCCTGCCCCCGCCGAACTGAAGCTGTATTTGCCAGGATTGGCTTTGATGAGCTCGACAAGCTCCTCGATCGTCTTTGCAGGCACGGCGGGGTTGACGGTGATGACGGTGGTGGACGCAACCGCGAGGGTGACGGGTTTGAAGTCGTTGATCGGGTCGTAGGGCAGGCGCGCGAACAGTGTCGGATTGACCACATGAGAGCTGAACGCGAACAGGATGGTGTAGCCGTCGGGCGGCGCTTTCGCCACCTGGCCGGTGCCGATATTGCCGGTGGCGCCGGCAATGTTCTCGACATAGACCTGCTTGCCGAACTGCTCGGTGAGCTTCTGCGCCATAAGCCGCGCGAAGGTGTCGGTCGTCCCACCCGGCGCAAAGGCCACGACCGCGCGCACCGGCCGGCTCGGATAGGCTTGCGCCC
>VAZL01000023.1:0-6172 GCA_005883445.1 Alphaproteobacteria bacterium
CAGGGCCGCGTTCGCCGCGATCGCGCCTTTCCCCGCCATCCGCCGCGCGGACCGCAGTCCCACTGCAAGAGCGGCCTCGCGGGCGGGTTCGGCTGCATGAAACGGTCGAGCGGCGACGGCGTGAAGCGATAGCGCTCGCGGCCGGGCAGATCGCCCGACGGCACGAGCGGCGCCGCTTCGGCGGCGCCAATGCCCGCGATCAGGAGCACCACGGCGATCATGCGCAGCCAGCTCATTGGCGCTTTCGCTCGCCTCGCCCGACCCGCCGGCACCGACGACGGTCACAGCGCGGGGGAGTTCGCTTGCGGAGAAGGCGTCAGCGCGCGATGACCTCGACCTCGCGGTCGACGCCGTTGACGACCCGAAATTCGCTCTCGTAGGTCTTGTTGTCGTTGCGCGCGATCGCGCGATATTCGCCCTCCGCCAGGATCACGCGCGGGAAGGCGCCGATTGATTCCTTGACCACGTCGCCGCCGGGCGTGAGCACCGACCACTGGGTGTCGGCGCGCGCTTCGCCACCCCGCTCGTTCACGAGCTTGAGCGTGATGATCGCGGCCCGATGATTGATCGTGGCGTCGGTGAGCTTGCCGACCTCCACGCGGATGTCGGAGCGCACCGTCGCGTTGGCGTCGCCGTAGTTCGACACGATGTGGTAGGCGCCTTCCGGCAGCAACACGATGTCGCCGGTCATGATCGCGCTGGCGATCGGCCGCTTGTCGCCGGGCTCGAACTGGCTACCCTTGTAAAGGTCGAATGAAATTTGTCCCTGCGGGATGCGCGCATCGCCTACGCGGCCCTCGATGCGCAATCCGCCGGCTGGAATTTCGAACACGTCCTTCATCGCTTCGGCGCGCACCTGCACCGCCTTGGTCACGCTCGCAAGCCCGAAACCCGCGCTGACGACGTAGGCGCCGGGCGGCAGCACGAAGCTGGGGGCGGCTCCCTTCTCCTCCTTGACCAGGCGCGGGAGACCGTTCGACTCGGTGCGATAGACCCGCCAATGCAATCCGCCATTGATGGCGGGCAGATCGTGGCCGAACCGCGCGCTGACCGCGAGCACGCCTTGTCCAGCCGGCACGCTGGGCGCGGTCGGCGCGACATGCGCCTGCGCGCCCGGGTTGGCGGCAGCCGGCAGCGATGGCAGCAACGGTCCTTTCGGCGCCACGTTGCCGCTCGGAGGAATGAGACTTTGGGTCGGGGCGGGCGGCACCGACGGCACGTCTCGTGGTGGACGCAGCGTGAAGTTGTCGGGGCCTTGGGTGCTGCCGAAGAATTGCGCGTTGGCAGTCGCGGCCAGCGCCGCGAGCCAAACGCCGGCGGCCAAAACGAGTTGGCCCCCCCTGCCGAGCCTCGTCCCCCCGATCCTCATGACCGCAGTTTTCGAGGGCAATAGCGGCAAATTCAAGCCATTGGCAGGCGGTTTGTCACCGCTGCCGCCCTATGCTAGGCGCAGCCGTCGCCGATCTATGCCGGCGCAAAATGCGGCTATCTTTCGAGACGGTCGCGTTCCCCTGCTGCGCGGACCAAGCCGATGCCCGACGCTCTCCACCTGCTCAAAACGCGACGCTCCATCAAGCCGATCGAACTCGCCGGCCCCGCCCCCTCGGCCGCCGAGATCGAGACGCTGCTCACGGTCGCCTCGCGCGTGCCCGATCACGGCAAGCTCGCGCCCTGGCGCTTCATCATTTTCGAGGGGGAGGCGAGGTTGGCCGCCGGCGAAGCGATCGTTGCCGCGTTTTGCGCCAAATACCCGCAGGCCAAGCCCGAACACGTTGAAGCCGAACGAGCCCGTCTCGCGCGCGCGCCGCTGGTCATCGCGGTGGTGAGCCGCGCCGCACCGCACGTGAAGATTCCGGAATGGGAGCAGGTGCTCTCCGCGGGCGCCGCTGCCATGAGCCTCGTGCTGGCCGCGCACGCGCTCGGCTATGGCGCGAGCTGGATCACCGAGTGGTACGCCTACGATCGCGGCGTGCTCGCCGCGCTCGGCTTGCAGGAGAACGAGCGCATCGCGGGATTCGTCCATATCGGCCGGCCGAGCGCGCCGCCGGAGGACAGGCCCCGCCCGCCGCTCGAGCAGATCGCCACCCGCTTTGCCGCCCGATAGGTTCTCGCCCGCCCAGCGCGCAGCGTCACGCCGTTTGGATATAGTCGCGCAGCGCGGCGGATTCGTGCTCCATCTCCTGCAGCCGGTACTTGACGACGTCGCCGATCGACACGATGCCGACGATCTGGTCCTGCTCGATCACCGGCACGTGGCGGAACTTGCCCGCAGTCATCCGCTCCATGATGACCCCGATGGTCTCCGACGGGCTGCACGTGACGACTTTGCGCGTCATGACCTGCGACAGCGGCTGTGCGAGCACGCTCGCACCATGCTGCGCGAGCACGCGCACGATATCGCGCTCGGACAGGATGCCGATGACCCGGCGATCCGGGCCGAGCACGAGCAACGCGCCGATCTTATTTTCGGTAAGCGTGCGTACCGCGGTTTCGAGAGTCGCCGTGGGCTCAATCGAAACGACGTTGCTGCCCTTGGCGGAGAGAATGTTCTTGACGTGCATGGGTCGCCTCCCTCGGCTTGCTCCGAGCGCCCGGAGTGCCGGCTCAATAATGCTCGATTTGGTATCGAGTTCCGTCAGCTGCGCCATGCGGCCACGGACGAGCCGCCCCGACCTGGGCGCAGAGCGACCGGATCGCTGCGCTCTCGACGTCAACCGCTACGCGGCACTGACCGAGCCGAGATTATCGGACGGAAGCCGCGGCGCTGCAAGGTGCCGCCAAGCGTTGCCGCTTAAGCGCGCCTGTTCGCAGGACGTTGGTTAATGAGCGGTCGGTGTCGGATCCGACCCTTTTCCGCTGTCGAGTTTGGTCGAAGTCGGAACCGGATCGAATGCGGCGAAGGCGAAAAGACCGACCAGAAATCCGCCGATATGCGCCTGCCAAGCGATCGCCTGTTCGATGCCCGGCATGCCCAGGGAGAAGACCCCGAACAGAATATTGACGCCGAACCAGACCAGCACGAATGCGAGCACACGAGGATCGCGAAGGCTGGTCGCGAGGGGCGCTGCCGGCACCCGACACGCCTCGGCGGGATCTCGCCACAGCTCGAGCGGGCCGCCGCGCTGGAACGCAAACCGTGTCGCCGCGGCCATGGCTCCCGAAATCGCGGCCGAGGCGCCGACCATCGGTAATAGCTCGCCGAAATGGGTGACGAGGTGCACTGCGGCGCCGGCGGCGGCGGTCACGGCCATGAACGCGAGGAAACGCCGCGATCCGAATCTTTGCGCCACCGGCGAGCCGAACGCCAACAGCCATACGGCATTGAAGATCAGATGGCTGAGGTCGGCATGGATGAGCGCGTAAGTGACGAATGTCCAGATGTCGGCGGCCCAACCTCCGGGCCACGCGACGTCAGGCAGGACGCTGGCGTCGTAACGCGCGGGAATGAATGCGAACAGCAGCAGAAACTCGGTCGTCTGCTCCGGCGTCAGCATGAGCTGGAGGACCGCCTGGATGACCCCGAGCACGACGAGCAGCGCCACCACGATCGCGGGCACGTTGAGCATCCGTTCGCGGCGGGGCTGATCGAACATGGTTCCTGGGCGGTGTGATTTGATGGAAGCGAGCCGGTCGAGGCGATCGGCCGGGTTCACATAGGCCGCCACGCGCATTCGGGCAAGCGCGGGCCCGCTCACGGTTGCGCCGCAATCGAGCCCCGCGGGTTTCTCGGAAGGCAAGGTCACCGACCGGTAAACGCCCGGACGTCCGCGCACGCCGCGGCGGCGGCCGATCGCGGCCTCATCAACCTCGTTCTTTGCGTGGCCGCGCCGCGAGCGCGGCAGGCCCGGCGTTAACGGCGATGGCGCGGGCGCAACAAGGGCGACATCCTGGCGGTGTCGGCGGGTTAATGCCGGCCTTCGAGTCAAATTGTATCAATTTCAATTTTAGTCGAATTCGCATCGAATGATCGCAGTATTCGTCGTGCTGTTTACTTGCGTTGTCTTCAAAATGACTTTGCGCGATTAGCGGCGACTCAAATCGTTTGTGAGAAATGTGGTCCTCAAGAACAGGGAGAGGCCACAAAATGAAATGGAGTTTTGCCGAAATACTGGGAGCCGGCCTTGCCGGCGCCGCGCTGGCCGCGGCGCTGGCGGTGACGCCGGTCCAGGCCGCGAGCGAGCAACCGCTGTTGATGTCGCTCGGCGGCGCCGCCCGCGCTCCGATCGGCTGGCGCGAGTTCTGCGCGCAATACGCGCCGGAATGCGAGACGACCCCCATGCCCGCGCGCGACGTCGTGTTGACCACCCAAGCCTGGAACGAGCTGCTGCGCATCAACCAATGGGTCAACGAGACGATCAAGCCGATGACCGACCTGGAGCATTGGGGCGTGGCCGAGCGTTGGAATTATCCCGACGACGGCTACGGCGACTGCGAGGATTACGTGCTGCTCAAACGCAGGATGCTGATGCAAGCGGGATGGCCGCGCCAGGCGCTGCTCATCACGGTGGTGCGCGACCGGCAGGGCGATGGGCATGCTGTGCTCACCGTCAAGACCGACGAGGGCGAATTCATCCTCGACAACCAGAACGAGGACGTGTTGCTCTGGTCTGAGACCGGATACCGCTTCGTAAAGCGCCAGTCGCAGAACGATCCGAATGTGTGGATCGCGCTCGGCGATCCGCGTCCGGCAACCGCCACCGCCACCTCGCGCTGACAGGCTTTCCGAGATCCGGCGAGCCCGGTCACGCCTCGCTCCCCGAACCAGACCGGTTTGCCTGCGGCTGGCCCCGTCCCTGGAGCCGGCCGCATTTTTTTCAGAAGTGTAGCCGCGCACAGGCAAGCGCGGTTCCGCGACGCTGCTTCCTCACCCGATCCGCTTCCTCACCCGATCCGTTTGAGGCCCTTCGCGTATTGCTGCCAGCGCTGCACGTAGATGTCGGCGTCGCGGGTGATCGCTTGTGCGACTTTTTCATCGAGGGTGCGGAGCGCGCGCGCCGGCGTCCCCACGATCAGCGAATTGTCCGGAAATTCCTTGCCCTCGGTCACCACGGCGCCGGCGCCGACGAGGCAGTTCTTTCCGATCCTTGCGCCGTTGAGCACCACCGCGCCCATGCCGATCAGGCTGTTCCGCGCGATGGTGCAGCCGTGCAAAACCACGTTATGGCCGATGACGCAATCCTCGCCGATATTGAGGGGAAAGCCGAGATCGGTGTGCAGCACCGCGTTGTCCTGGATCTGCGAGCGCTCGCCGAGCTCGATCCATTCGTTGTCCCCGCGCAGCACGGCGTTGAACCAGACGCTGGCGTCGATCTTGAGGCGCACGCGCCCGATCACGATGGCGCTGTCGGCGATCCAATAACGGCCATCGGCCGGCAGGTCCGGCGCTTCGCCATCAAGCTCGAAGATCGCCATTGCCTCCCCTCCTCGGTGGGAGGCGCGACCTTGCCATGGCGCACATAGATTGGCGAGGCGGCTTCGGGGCGCGGATACGCGCTCAGCCGACGGGAACGCCGAACGCCCTCAGTCCCATCACCACGATGGCGCCGGACATCACGCTCCAGCAGCCCGCGATGGCAAAGCCGATCGCGAGCGCGAAGACATGCTCAACCTGTTCTGCTGTCATGACGCCCCCCTCGAATAACCCCGTTTGATCCTTCGCACGGCGCGACGCCGCGCGCCACAACATCCTTAATTAAGGGTTAATTCCGCGCTCGGTGCTGACCTCGGCAATCCCGACGCCAGTGTCAGGACACAGCGACGCCTGATTATTGAGGACTGATGACGACGACTGATTCGCGGGGCCTGCTCGCCACCCATGACCACGGTTCACGTCAGCCAGGAACGGGGCCGGCACTTGCGCCGGCGCCCGAGCGGCAAGAGTCAGCTTTTGCTGCCGCTCATCGTATTTGCGGCGGTCGCGTTCACGGCGTTCGTCTATATCGGCTATGTGCTGTGGCCGCGCTGGCCGACGCCCCGCCTCGATGCTCCGGCGCTGCCGATCACTGTGGCGGGTGTGGCCTTCAATCTGCCGCCGGCTGCCATTCGCGTGCCGGTGCAGCGTCGGCCCGGCGCGCAAGAGCGGGTCGATCTTGCTTTTCTATGGCCTTCGCTCGAGCCGCCCGATCCGAACGCAAAGCCGCCGGCGCCCGGCCCGGCGGCTGAAACGGCGCAA
>VAZL01000023.1:6210-10055 GCA_005883445.1 Alphaproteobacteria bacterium
TATCCGCGCTACACCGCCGCCGAAGCCGCGCCCGGCCCCGGCGGACTGACCGTGGTCGCGTTCCGCGACGGCACGCCCTATCAAGGCGAGGATTTGATCTACGATGACCCGGCACCGAGTTTTTTCGTGCGCTGCACCCGCAATCGCGCGGGTCCCGTGCCGGAGATCTGCCTCTACGAACGACGCATCGACGCAGCCGACGTCGTGGTGCGCTTCCCGCGCGATTGGCTGCGCGATTGGCGCATGGTTGCCGGCAATCTCGATCGGCTGATCGCAAGCTTGCGGCGAGCGCGTTGATCGCGTGGATCGCTATTCCTTGAGCAGTCCCGGCTCGTCCAAATCGAGCGCGAGAATGGGCAGCTCGAAAACGGACGAGCGTGCGTCCTTCTCGTCGAAGAACAACACCCCTATATATTCGTCGCCCACGTAGACTTCCGCGGAGTCCTTCTTCCTGAGCCGCGGGACCACACGGATGCGCTCGGTGTCGAATTTGCGTTTGAGGTAGGCGTCGAGCTTCTTGATATCCGGACCAGTAGCGGAAGCATCGCCCAAGGTGATCTTTACCTCGAAATTGTAGGACCGCTCGTCGTCCTCCTCGTCCTCATCGAGAGCGAGCGTGCCCACGCGCTCCGCCCCGACAAAAACGTCGGCGGCATCAGCTTTCGTCGGCACGACGTGGATGCGCGCGTTGCCGAACAGCCGCTTGAGATAAGCGTCGAGTTTCTTGACTTCCCCAACGTCCACGGATCGCGCCCCTTCGCTCAGCCGTCGTCGTCATCGAACAGGTGATCCATCGCGCGTGACGGCTCTGGGCAGCCGGCTTCGCCGATGACCTTCGCCGGAACGCCGGCGACCGTGGTGTTGTGCGGCACCGACTTGAGGACGACCGATCCGGCGGCGATGCGCGCGCAGTGGCCGATTTCGATATTGCCGAGAATTTTGGCGCCAGCGCCGATCAGCACGCCGTGGCGGATCTTTGGATGGCGATCACCCGCCTCCTTGCCGGTCCCCCCGAGCGTGACCTCCTGCAGGATGGAGACGTCGTCCTCGATCGCGGCGGTCTCACCCACCACCAGGCCGGTGGCGTGGTCGAGGAAAATTCCACGCCCGATACTCACAGCCGGATTGATATCGGTCTGGAACACCGCCGACGAGCGACTCTGCAGATAATAAGCAAAATCCTTGCGGCCCCTGCCCCACAGCCAATGGGCAAGGCGGTGCGTCTGAATCGCGTGGAATCCCTTGAAGTAAAGCACGGGTTCGAGAAAGCGGTTGGTTGCGGGGTCGCGGTCGACCGTCGCGACGATGTCAGCGCGGAAGGCCGCGCCGATCGCAGGCTCGGTCTCGAGCGCGTCGACATAGGCCTGCCGGATCATCTCGGCCGACACCTCGGGACTATCGAGCCGCTCGGCCACGCGGTGCACGACCGCCGCTTCCAAACTGTCGTGATGCAGGATGGTCGAATAGATGAAGGTCGCAAGCTCGGGCTCGCGACGCGCGATCTCCTCGGCCTCGCCGCGGATACGCGCCCATACCGGGTCGACCTTTTCGATCGCTCCAGCCCTTACCTGCCGCTGGGCCATGATGGTCTCCCGCATTCGTTCCGGCGGTCAGCTTAGCACAATTTGACCTGGTGATAGGCGTATATGGAGATTGCGCCGCGGAAGCGGGAGATGCGTTGACAACCATCAAGCGGGCAACAAGCGGACAAGACTACCGCGGGGAGGGCTGCGCGGACGGGCGCCTCCCTGCGCAATTGCAAAGTCCTCAAGGCTGCTCCGCGAGAAAGCCCAGCACATCTCGCCGCGGGATGTCGAACGCCCGGCCGCAGGGCAGCAGCGCCGCAAGCTCGTGTGCCGAACCCGCAACCACGTCTTCGGTGCCGACCGCGACCAGCACTGGCGCGCGGATGGCCGCCACGTCCTCGCGCGCAAGCGTCTGGCGCGAGCCGCGGATGCAGGCCGCGAGCGCCCTGAGGTCGGATTTGGTCTGCTCGGCAAAGGCGCGGAACGTGCGTCCCATGGGATCGCTGACATCCGCGAGCGAGGGCTCCTCGAGCGCCTCCGCGATGCTCTCCGGCAACCCGACGCCGTCGACGAGATGAATGCCCAGCCCGCCAAACACGGCCCGGCGCAGACGCGTGGGATAGGCGAGCGCGAAAAACGCCGTGATGCGCGCCCCCATGGAGTAACCCATCACGTCGGCGCGGGCGAGATCGAGATGATCGAGCAGCGCGCGTACGTCCTCGGCCATGCGGGCGCTGTGATAGGCCGCCGGATCGTAGAGCTTGCTCGAGGCGCCATGCCCACGATTGTCGAGCGCAATGACGCGTCGGCCGGCCGCGGTCAGCGTCTTAATCCAGCCAGGATAGACCCAGTTCACCTCCGCCGTCGAGGCAAAACCGTGCACGAGGACGATCGGATCGCCCTCCCCCTCATCGAGAAATGCGATTTCCACGCCGTCGTGCTGGAAACGCTGCATGTTCGTACTGCGCATAGCCCGCTCGACCGCACGGCGGATCGTTGAAGGAACGCTAGGCCGCGGCCCCATGGGATGGGACCAGCGCAAGCGGCGCACCGAGGACGCAGCGCGCGCGGCGAAGCCTGCGGCGCGCGCAATAGCGTTCGGTGATCCGTTCGGTCATACGCTTGAGCGAGGAAACAAAACCGAGGAGCGTCACGGCCGCCCAGAACAGCCACGTCGCGAGGTTGAAGGTGCCCACCGTGAGGACGATGGCGCCGCGGCCGGCGAGCTTGAGGATCGCGCGGGTCTTGCCGCCCTTGGCCGCAGCGAGGCGCGCGATCCTCGACATGTCGCGCGATCCTTCGGCGAGCTTTAATCCGTCGAATGCCGCTCGCGTTCCGGCGCTGGCCTGCACGCGTCCCACGTCGCCGACGAGCCGCACAAGTTCTTGCGCCTTTTCGACCTTGACCGCTTCGCGCGCGCCACGCATGGCGGCCGCGGGCTCGGCAATGCTTGCGCCGTTGACGGCGCGCTTGAGCGCCGTCCAGTCGACGACCTCGCGCAGCGAGCGGTCGATCCATGCCGCCATAGGTGCGCCGAGCCGGCCGGTCTTGCGCGCCGTCTTGACCACGCTCAGGCCCACGCGCGCGGGCACGGCCGCGCCGACCGTCGCGTAGGTTCCCGCCGTCACCGCCAGGCCGACGCAAGCCAAACCGAGGACGAGCTCGTCGCCGTCGCGGCCGGCGGCCAGCCGCGTGCCTTCGCGCAGCGCATCGCGCACATCGCCGAGCACGAACAGGTCGCCGACCGCCGTGCCCGCAAGCCCCGAGATGTCCGCGGCTTCACCGACAACGAGACCACGGGCAAAACTCCCTAGCGTGCGCGCGGCGGTGGCGATGCCCGCATTCGCACGTTCGACCTTTTCGGCGAGCGCAGGGTCGATCGGCAGGTTCCGCTCGCGGGCAAGATCGAGAAAACTCATGGCGAGGTCGGCATCGTCGGCCGCGAGCGCGGCGTCGATCTCGCGCGCCGCAGCGTCGGCGTCGAAGGCGCGCGCGACCGCGTGATCGGCGAGCGCCGCCGGATCGTCCTGGGCGGCGAGCAGGAATTGCGCCTCGAAGGCGCGCGGCGCGGCGGCCAACGCGGCGAACGCGAAGGCGACGGCGAGTGCGAGCGGCACTGCGATGCGCGCTGCGGTCACGGAATCGTTCTCCCGCTACAGCTATTGATAATATTGCCTTTTTCGTCGCCTACCACTTCTTGCCTACAAATGACGCCACATTCCCTCACTCCCAGTCTTCCCATGGCCGTTTTTGGGGGCGATGCGCCGGCGGCCCCGATATGGTGATCCCGCTTACTGGCCTTTGTCAGACCAGGCCAGA
>VAZL01000024.1 GCA_005883445.1 Alphaproteobacteria bacterium
CAGAACTCTCCCGGTTCGATACTTCTTCGCTCGAAACGAAGATCATGGCCCTCGCGCTGGTCGGCCTGATCGCGCTGACGCTGTTTCGCCAGCGTTTTTCCCATGCGCTCGAATCGGCCCTGATCTGGATCATGCTCGCGATGCTCTTGGCACTCGGGTACACCTACCGTTTCGAGCTGCGTGAGGTCAGCGAGCGGGTGCTGGCCGAGCTCATCCCGGGCCGTGCCGCAACGAGGGGACGGACGGTCGAAATCGCGCGCGCGGGCGGCGGGGGATTCTCGGTTGCGGCGCAAGTCAACGGCGCGCACATTCCAATGGTGCTCGACACCGGCGCGAGTGCCGTCGTTCTCACCCACGAGGCGGCCAAAGCCGCCGGCCTTCCGATCGAAGTCCTCAACTATGCCGTCAACGTCGACACCGCGAACGGGCGCGCCCGCGCCGCGCCGGTCACGCTCGACCGACTGTCGATCGGCGATATCACCGAGCGCTCGGTCCCGGCGCTCGTCGCCCAAGCCGGGCAACTGCGCACGAGCCTGCTCGGCATGACCTTTCTCAACCGGCTGGAGAGCTGGGAGGTGCGCGGCGACAAGCTCCTGATGCGCGGCTATCCATAACCGGCCAGGCTCACCGCAAAGCGAACGCACGCCGCCAGCAGGAAGCAGCCGAAAGCAACCTCGAGCCGGCGCTTCGAGAGCGCATGGGCCAACCGCGCGCCATAAGGCGCGGTGAAGCTCGAGACGGGCGCCATCAGCGCAAAACCGATCAGCGATACGAAGCCCAGCGAGAGCGGCGGCATCAGCGACTGCTGTGGCAAGCCCGCGAGGACATAGCCGATCGTGCCGACGATCGTGATCGGCACACCAAGCCCGGCCGAGGTCGCGACCGCCTTGTGGATCGGTTTGCCGTAGAGCGTCAGAATCATGTTGGACACCGAGCCGCCGCTGATGCCCATCAGCGAGGAGGCAAGCCCGATGCAGACGCCATAGGCCGTCATGCCGGCGGGACCAGGCAGATCGTCCGCCAGCCGCCAACTATCGCGGCCGATCAACAGCTTGAAAGCAATCACGCTTGCGATCACCACGAACGCGAGCTTGAGCACCCCGGGGGGTGCAAAGGCTGCAATGGCCGAGCCGGCGGCAACGCCGACCACCGCAGGCACCGCCCATGCCCGCACCACATCCATCATCACCGCGCCCTTGCCGCGATGGGTGAGGTAGGAAAGCACATTGGTGGGAACGATGATTGCAATCGAAGTCCCGACGCACAACTGGAAGCGAACCTCGTTCGGTACGTCGAGCACGCCAAAGACTTCGTACAGAACCGGAACAATGAGCGCGCCGCCGCCGATTCCGAAAAGTCCCGCGAGAATGCCTGTGACGAATCCGGCGATAATGATCAAAGCGGCGAGCAGCAGGAGCTCGCTCACGGGCACGCCCAACATCATGTCCTGCTCCAAAGCAACGAAGGTCGATCAAGCCGCGGCGCTGTGCACCATTTGCGCGTCCATATCCACGACGAGAGCGAGCGCTGCGCGGAACGCAGCAGCGCCCGCGGCCGGTTTTGATGCCTCGGTCGCAAGATGGCGGCGAAAGGCGCGCGCCCCGGGTACGCCACGGAACAGGCCCAGCACGTGCCGGGTCACGGCGTTGAGCCGCGTGCCGCGCGCAAGTTCGCGCTCCATATACGGGATAAGGGCCTCGGCCGCAGCCTTCGGCGATGCAAAGGGCGCCGGCTCACCGAACAGCACGGGATCGACGGCCAGCAGACGCCACGGGTCTTGATAGGCGGCGCGTCCCATCATCACGCCATCGAGGCGCCCGAGGTGGTTCAGCGCCTGGTCGATGTCCGCGATGCCGCCGTTGAGCACGATGTCAAGACTGGGGTGCGCGGCTTTGAGCCGGTAGACGCGCGCGTAATCGAGCGGAGGGACGTCGCGATTTTGGCGCGGCGAGAGACCATCGAGCCAGGCCTTGCGCGCGTGTACGATCAGCGCGGCGACGCCGGCCTGCTCGACCGCGCAGGCGAACGCTTCAAGGGCCTCCTCCGGATCCTGATCGTCGATGCCGAGACGGCATTTGACCGTGACAGGCAGCTTGACCGCGCCGGTCATGGCAGCGACGCAGTCGCCGACGAGGGCGGGCTCCGCCATCAGACAGGCGCCGAAGCGGCCCACCTGCACGCGATCCGAGGGACAACCGACGTTGAGGTTGACCTCGTCATAGCCGAACTCTTCGGCGATGCGCGCGCACTCGGCAAGTTGCTGCGGATCGCAGCCGCCGAGCTGGAGCGCAACCGGATGCTCGTCCGGATCGTGCGCCAGCAGCCGCGCGCGCGCGCCGTGCAGCACCGCGCCGGTGGTGATCATCTCGGTGTAGATCAGGGCGCGGCGCGTGAGCAGGCGATGGAAGAACCGGCAGTGCCGGTCGGTCCACTCCATCATCGGGGCGATGCAGAACTTGCGATCTAAGGCATTCATTTTATTAAGATTTTTCGTTCTAACCCGGGCCGGAACGGCACCCAATTCGGCGTGCGCCGTTCCTCCGACGCGTGTATGTCTTCTACGATCAGTCGGGCGCAATTGGGAAGGCGTTCGCCTGCATTGATCTCCTGCACGCGCGCACACATACGGCCAGGCGGGAGCGCCGAAGCAACTTCACGCCGTTCGTGGAAGGCTCCAGCCTTTCGCGCGAGAGCAGTGGGATCCAAGGTCGTGCGCCTCATGGTGGTCTCCCGCCATACATG
This sequence comes from Alphaproteobacteria bacterium, assembly GCA_005883445.1. GTDB lineage: Bacteria > Pseudomonadota > Alphaproteobacteria > Rhizobiales > Xanthobacteraceae > VAZQ01. The sequence goes on from VAZL01000024.1 coordinate 2,743, forward strand.
CAAATCGTTTGCATTTCCATGACGCCGCAAGCTGCCAGGGACGACGGAAACGAACGTCGTTCGCGCTGCATTGACGCCCACAGCCCTGATCGCTACCGGTCGCGGCGCGGAGACGCGTGATGGCGGACGTCAAGCAGAAGGTCGCACTGTCGTCGATCGCCGCGTCGGCGGGTTTGACGGCGGCCAAGGCGATCGTCGGGGTCATGAGCGGCTCACTTGGGCTCCTCTCCGAGGCGGCTCATTCTCTGATCGACCTCGCCGCCACCGTGATGACCTATTTCGCGGTGCGGATTTCGGGCAAACCTGCCGATGCCGAACACCATTACGGGCATGGCAAGGTCGAGAGTGTTTCCGCGCTCATCGAGACGGCGCTGCTGTTCGTTCTCGCCGGCGTGGTGCTTTGGGAGGCGGTCAAACGGCTCACGAGCGCCCAGCCGCCGGAGGTGGAGGCAACGCCATGGGCCTTCGCCGTGATCGCGCTCTCCATCGCCGTCGATTTTTTCCGCGCGCGCGTGCTCTATCGTACGGCGGAAAAGACGTCGAGCCACGCGCTCGCGGCGGACGCGCTCCATTTCGCTTCCGACATGTGGTCGTCGCTGGCAGTTCTGGTGGGATTGTTTGGGATCGCCCTCGGCTATTCTTGGGCCGACTCGATAGCGGCCATGGCCGTGTCGGTGATGATTTGCATCGCCGGCTGGCGGCTCGGCCGGCGCACCATCGACACGCTGACCGATACCGCCCCGGCCGGAGCCGCCGACAAAATCAGCACCGCCATCGGACGCATTCCCGGCGTCGTCGGGGTCGAAGGGCTGCGCGTGCGGCAGGTAGGCGAGGTGCTGTTCGTCGACCTTGTCGTTGCAGTCAGCCGCACGCTGCCGCTCGACCGCGTGGCCGCGCTCAAGGACCGCATCGTCGAGACGGTGCGCGCCGACAGTCCCGCCGCCGAGGTGACGGTGACCACTCAGCCACGCGCACTCGACGACGAGACCGTACTCGAACGGGTGATGGTGATCGCGCGCAACCGCGCCCTCGCGGTTCACCATGTCACCGTGCATGCGATCGAGGGACGACTTGCGGTCTCCCTCGATCTCGAAGTCGACGGCACCCTTTCGCTGGCCGCGGCGCACGACATCGCGACGGGGCTCGAAGACGCCATCCGCGAGGAGCTCGGACCGGGCGTGGAGGTCGAGACCCATATCGAGCCCCTGCAATCCGTCGACGAGCCCGGCCACGACGCCTCGGCGAAGCGCGTCGCGGCGGTACGCGACGCGCTGACCGAAATCGCGACCAAGGTCGACTTGGTCGGCGCAATCCATGACGTGCGCGTGCGCGCAGCCGATGACGGCGAGATCGTGAATTTCCACTGCCTCGTCGATCCCGCGCTGAAAGTGGCGGAGGTGCACGACAAGGTCGACGAGGTGGAGCGCGCCCTGCGTCAGCGCTTTCCGTCGATCAAACGCGTCATCGGCCATGCGGAGCCGGCGCTGCCATCGGCGTAGTCAAAACGGCATGACGGCATGCTGCCGGCCGGCCACGGGGCTGTCCGCGGGCGATGTTTCGCATATCCGCAATTACGGTATCAGCACGGCTGCGCCTTGCAGGCGGCCTTCGCGCAGATCAGCAAGCGCCTCGTTGGCTGCTTCGAGCGGGTAACGCGTCACTTCACTCTTCACGCCGGCCTGCGGCGCCAGAGTCAAGAATTCGCGCGCGTCGGCGCGCGTGAGGTTTGCGACCGAAACGACTTGCCGCTCCTCCCACAGCAGCCGGTAGGGAAAGCTCGGAATGTCCGACATGTGGATGCCGCCACAGACGACTCGGCCGCCCTTCTTCACCGCCTTGAGCGCCATTGGAACCAGCGCGCCGACCGGCGCAAAAATGATCGCGGCATCGAGCGGCTCAGGCGGCATCTCCTCCGAGCCGCCGGCCCAGACCGCGCCGAGAGATTTTGCAAAGGCTTGCGCCGCGTCGTCGCCGCTGCGGGTAAAGGCGTAGACGCGCCGGCCCTGCCACGCCGCGATCTGGGCCAGAATATGCGCGGCGGCGCCGAACCCGTAGAGGCCGAGCGCCTGTGGGCCCGTCCCCTCGGCGCCTGTCCCCTCGCCTGCGCCGGCCATGCGGTAGCTGCGCCAACCGATCAGGCCGGCGCATAGGAACGGCGCAACTTCGGCGTCATCCCGCCGCTCCGGAAGCGGGAAGCAGTAGCGTGCGTCGGCGAGCGCGCGCGTGGCGTAGCCGCCATCGCGCGTGTACCCGGTAAACAGCGGCCGATCGCACAGATTCTCTCGACCGCTGCGGCAATAAGGGCAGAGCCCGCAGGTGGAGCCGAGCCAGGGGACGCCGACGCGCTCACCGATTGCCAGTCCTGCTACTGCCGCTCCCATGGCAGCGACGCGCCCGACGATCTCATGGCCGGGCACGATCGGAAGCTTAGGATTTGGCAGCTCGCCGTCGACCACGTGCAGGTCGGTTCGGCAGACCCCGCAGGCCGCGACCTCGATCAGAATTTCGCCGGACGCAGGCTCTGGCGCTGACCGCTCGCGCATGACGAGCGGCGTGCGCGGTCTCTCCAGCACCATGGCGCGCATGCCCTATCTCCCCTCACGCGAGAGGAACCGATCGCACGAGTATGATGGATTTGAAGTCCGCAAAGAGCGTACATCAAACGCGCATGGGAACTTCAAATCCAAGACCACTAGCGGATAAGCTCGTTGGCGACGACGTCCGCGACAGCAGTCGTATTCAGAGTCGCACGTTCTTCACGTTGGCATTGGAATAGAGGCGGTCGCGGGCCTCGTCGCCGAGCCGGACCAAGCGGTCAAAATCGACGCCGACCAGCTGGCCGTTACGCTTCATCACCTTGCCCGCGATCAGCACGGTATCCACATTCTGCGGGCCCATGCTGGTGACCACCGCGCCAACCGCATTGTTCATCGGCATCACGTTGAGCCGGTCGGTCCGCAACAGGATTATGTCTGCATCCTTGCCGGGCGTAAGGGTGCCGATCTTGCGGTCGAGACCATTTGCCCGCGCGCCCTCGATCGTGGCGAATTCGAGCACCTCGCGCACCGTGAGGAACTTCGGCGGATTCTTGTCGCCGGCGAGCCGCCGCGCCCAGACCTCGTTTTTCTGCAGCGAGAAGATCGTGCGCATCTGCTGGAAGAAATCGTTGGGTACCGAGGTTTCGACATCGACGCTCAGCGAGGGACGGATGCCGGTATCGATCGCCTTTTGGATCGGCGGATTGCCGTGCCCCATCAACGTCTCGACATAGCCGGCGATCGAGATGGTGCCGCCGGTGTCGCGGATCA
>VAZL01000927.1 GCA_005883445.1 Alphaproteobacteria bacterium
AGACATCGTGTTCCGCGTTGGCGCAGAACCGGTAGCGCTCGCCCTCCCCCGCGAGCGCACGCCATGCTCCGTCGGCCTCTTGCAGTGCGGTCACGACTTCCTGATGGGGCAAATAGCCCAAGCGCAGCCCGCAGCTCTCGCATTTCGTATTCTCGAAATACAGCGGCTGTCCGCAATTCTGGCACTCGAAAAGCTTCATGGTCCGATCCGAGACAGCGCTTGCGATGGAGAGTACGATTTGAGCGCAGCCGACACCAGTACGACACCCTTCCGTCATAAAGCCAGCACGTAATGTGTCCCCGACACCGACTCTTTGCCCGCGAAAGCGGGGACCAGCCTTATGATGAAAGCGGCGCCGGCGTAGAATTTCTCGTATTGTAGGTGCCGGCCGGCGAACTCGGAGCCGACCATGTCCCAGGCGAGCTTGAACAGCTTCATGCGCGTGACGGCGTCGGCCTGTGGCGTCTGCCAGAAGGTCGAGAACTGCTTGGCGAGCTCCGGATCGTTCATCACCGAGATGTCGGCGGGCATCTGGAACACACCGCCGCCACAGAGCTCGCGCAGCTCGTCGATGAACTTGCTATAGTTCTGGGTGCACCAGTCGAGTCCCGCATACATGAAGCGGCGATTGAAGCACACGTAGCCCTCGGGCCAATGTTCGCAGGCATTGATCTGGCCATGGACCAAACCGCCGATCGTGCTCTCGACCGCCGCCATCTTGCCGAGCGTTTCTCGCACGGCGGGGACCTGATCGGCGCCGGTCGCCTGGGCAATTTTGCTGCATAGGCCGAGCAGCAGGCGCATCTTCGACCAATAGCGCACGTTCGACTGGTGATTTCCGAAGCAATGGCTCGGCGTCTTGATGTAGATGTCGCGCGAGAGCACGGCGTCGTCGTGCACGAACACCTTCTCCCACGGCACCTTGACGTGGTCGCACAGCACCATGCTGTCGCTCTCGTCGTAGCGCCAGGCGAGCGGAGAATCGAATTCCGAGGTGGCGCCGAGCGCGGCCGGCTTGCGCGACCACAGCGTTGGTCGGGAGCGAGCGGAATCACGTTGCCGATCCAGATCTCGTTGGCATAGACCGCGCCGGTCGCCAGCATCTTCATGCCCGAGATGACGAGCCCGTCGTCCGCTTCCTGCACCACCCGCAGCGTCGGCACGGGAATGTTCTGCCGGTGATAGAATTCCGGGTTGCGCGCCGCCTGCGGCGGCACCACCGCGTAGACGACATACACGTCGTTGTCTCGGAGATGGCGGTAATAGCGCAGGAGATTGTCGGCATACGCGCAAGGCGCCGGCAGGGCATCGGGCTTGAGCGCCATGCCGGTGACGAAGGAAGCGACGTGGTCGGGCGAGCGGCCGAACATGCCGAACGTGGCGTCGGCGATGCGGCGATGCCCGAGCATGCGCCGCTCCAAGTCCTCGCGCGTGCGCGGGCGCAGGAAATAGATCGAGTGGCGCTCGCCGTCCTCCTCGTACGTCAAGCTTTCTCGGTTCGCCGGGTCCGCTTTCATGTCGTAGAGCGCGGCGACGGTGGCGGCGGCGTTGCAAAAAGCGGGGTGCCGCGTGACGTCATCGACGCGCTCGCTGCCGATATAGACGATGCGGCCGTCGCGTAACAGTTCCAGATGCTCCTTGCCCGTACGCAGCATCTTCCGCTCCCTTCTGTGACCTCAGAATTCTAGCATGGCGGAAGGTGATAGGCAGCGGCCCCGAGCTGTGGCGCGCTCCCCTGCCCTTCGGCTCCCGACGCCAAGCGAACACACCGCCATTGTCTTTCGCCCGCGATCTGCGGCAAGCTTTCGCCCATGACCGACGCGCTCGGCTTCCGCAAGAAATTCGGCGTGATCGCGCCTTCGACCAACACCTCCGTGCAGCCGGAGTTCGAAGCCATGCGGCCGCGCGGCGTCACCAATCACTTCGGCCGTATCCATATCCCAAATGATCCGATCCGCAACGACGCCGATTTCAATCAGCTCATGGACAACATCCGTAAGGAGATGTTTCGGGCGGTCGATGAGGTCATGACCTGCGAGCCCGACTATCTGATCATGGGCATGTCCTCGGAGACGTTCTGGGACGGACTCGAGGGCAGCAAGCAGCTGCATCAGCGGGTCGAGGCGCGCTCGGGCGTCAAGGTCTCGATGGGGTCGGATGCGGCGCGAGCGGCGTTGCAGCGCTATGGGGCAAAGCGGATCGGCGTGATCACGCCCTATATGCCGGTCGGCGACGCGCAGGTGCGCCGCTTCTTCGCCGATTGCGGCTTCGAGGTCGTACGCCTCAAGGGCCTCAAATGCGCCAGCCCGGTGCTGATCGCGCATGTGGGCGAGCGCGAGCTGCGCGACGCCATCCTTGAAGTGAATGGACCGGACGTCGATGCCGTCATCCAGGTCGGCACCAACTTGGCGATGGCGCGGCTTGCCGGCATCGCCGAGTTCTGGCTCGACAAGCCGGTGCTCGCCATCAACACCTGCATCTACTGGTGGTCGCTGCGCCAAAACGGCATCGACGACAAGATCGAGGGCTTCGGCTCGCTCTTGCTCGACCATTGACACAACTGCCGTCGTCCCCGCGCACGCGGCGCGGGATTGCGCCAGCAATGA
>VAZL01000928.1 GCA_005883445.1 Alphaproteobacteria bacterium
TCACCAAAAGCGTATACCCAGGGATGGGCTTTGCGGGTGGCCCAGGCCCACCCCATGGGATTCAGCGAAATGCAGTTCGGTTACTGGTCCCGTCCGCCGAGCGCTCGCGTCGATTTCATCGGAAATTAGGTTTCCCAGGAGCCGACCATGGCCGCCGAATCTTGCATAGAATGCGATGTCGCGATCGTCGGTGCCGGCTTTGCCGGCGCGCTGATTGCAAATGAATTGGGCAAAGCCCGCAAAAAGGTTATCGTCCTCGAAGCCGGCGACCGGGTTCCGCCCAACATCAACGACTACATGAAGCGGTTCTACAAGGCCACGGCCAAGGTACCGGAGAGTCCTTACACGCCCGAAGTTTTTGACGCAGCCGGAAGCCTAACCGATCCGAGCAAGGTGAATGCCGGCCGGCCGACGGTGCTCAGCCTTCTCCCCAAGGGAGGCTTCGGCGACTGGACCGACCCGAAACAGAGCTACCTCATTCAGAAAGGCCCGCGGCCATTCGCCAGCACCTATGATCGCGTCGCCGGCGGGACGTCCCATTGGCTCGGAACCTGCCTGAGGTTCGTGCCAGCCGATTTCAAAATGAAAACCAATTACCCATCCGTGCCGCAGTTCGTGGATTGGCCGATCGGCTACGACGATGTGAATCCGTGGTACGGCAAGGCCGAAGAGGAACTCGGGGTCTCGGCGGATGTGGAAGAGCAGAAGTATCTCGGCATCCAGTTCCCGGCAAGCTACAGGTATCCGATGCCGAAGATCCCGAGCTCGCTGGTCGATCTCGCCGTTGCGGACGCGCTGAAATCGCTGAGCGCGGATGAAACCAAGTTCTTGGAAATGGAAACGCCGCCAACTCAGATTCGAGTGAGGAATCTCCCGGCCGCGCGCAATTCTCAACCCTACAAAAATCGCCGCGCGTGCGCCGGCAACACGAATTGCATTCCGATCTGTCCGATCCAAGCGAAATACGATCCCACCATCACGTTGAATGACGCTACGAGCACCGGATTTGTGCAGATCATGGATCGGACGGTCGCCAGCGATATCGTCGTTGGTGAGAACGGACGCATAAGCCAGGTCAATTTCATACGCTACGCCGGACCGAAAACCAGCGGATGCGTGAAGGCGAAAATCTACGTTATCGCGGCAAACGGTATCGAAACGCCACGGCTGTTGCTGATGTCGAAAAACGGCGGGCGGACCGCCAATGGCGTCGCCAACAGCAGCGACATGGTGGGGCGGAACCTGATGGATCACGGGCTTGACGCCGACACCGGTATATCCCTATCGCGGCCCGCTGATCACGTCGGGCATCGGGGATTTGTGCGATGGACCGTTCCGCAACAAGCGGGGCGCATTCCGTATCGATATCGGCAATGAAGGCTGGAATTTCGTGGTCGGCGGCGATCCCAACGTGACGACGCTCGATCTCGTCAACGGCATGAACAAGAGCAAGGTTAACGTCGGAAAAGAGGCTCTGTTCGGGAAAAAGCTCGTCGACACGCTGAACGATAAATTCACGCATCAGTTTCGCGTCGGCTTCCTTGTCGAACAAACCCCGGATCTCGACAATCGGGTTACGCTGTCGGAATTTAGGGACGGTCTGGGCCTGCCCCGGCCGCAAATTGCATACGATCTTTCGCACTATACCAGACAAGGAATTGTCGCCGCACACCGCATGAAGAATCTGCTGTTCAGAAAAATGGGGGTCAATGACTTCACCGAGAAGGTTGCAAAAGATGAGCCCACCCGGTTCGACGAGCTCATCGACGACACAATCGTCAGTCTGAGCTATGTCGGCGCCGGGCATATTATGGGAACCTGCCGAATGGGCGCCAGAAAGGACAATTCGGTTGTGAATTCCTTCCAGCAGTCATGGGACCATGACAATTTGTATCTGGCGGGAAGCAGTACGTTTCCGACGGGCGCGACCGCCAACCCGACGCTGACCATCGCGGCGCTCGCGCTGCGGACCGCGGACAAGATCCTACGGGAAGATCTCAGGTAAGGTGCCGAGACATGCGCCGCACGGGGGAAACGGCTCGCCAATGCTCGATTGCGCGCAAGCACGCGCTTGCCGCCGCGCTCGGCCTCGTTGCCCTTGCCGGCACGCTGAGCATCACGCGCGCGGCCGATTGCCCGCCCGAGCCGCAGCAGCACCTTCCGCAGGCGCCGCCGCCGCCCTTAAATATCGACAAAGTCAAGGACGTGTTGCTGGCCTACCAGGCCGAAAACTACGACGGCGACATCGCCGCGGTTTTCGCTGCCGCGCGCGCCTATGTCGAGGGACGTGCCGGCCAAGTCAGCAAGCCCGCCCTCGTTCTCGATATCGACGAAACGTCGCTGTCGAACTGGTCGAATCTCAAGGCCAACAATTTCGGCTTCATCGCGGACGGCGCCTGCGATCGGCTGCCGAGCGGCCCATGCGGCTTCAAAGCATGGATACTGCAAGGCGTGGCGCCGCCGATCAAGCCGGCGCTCGATTTGTT
>VAZL01000933.1 GCA_005883445.1 Alphaproteobacteria bacterium
GTTCGCATCCGATAGGCATGGGGGATCTTGCGGCCGGGGCCCTCGATGACACGTCCGAGATTGGGGTTCAGACATTGGGATCGGGAGGACACGGAATAACGCCAGCCACGGATGAAACGGCTCTGTCAGGTTGATAGGTCATTGACACCGCCATTTCAACACGCTCTAGACTTGCCGTCCCGTCGCTTCAAGCAATGCCATCGCTCGCCCAAGTCAAAGCCGAACTCGCTGGCGGCGGCAAAAGCCGCGGCCTGGTCGAGCAATGTTTGGCGCGGATCTCGGATCAATCCGGAGAAGGCGGGCGCGTTTTTCTCAAGGTCCATGCCGCGGACGCGCTCGCGGCGGCGGATTTTTACGACCGCCGACGCGCGCATGGCGCCGCACCTTCGCCGTTCGCGGGCATTCCGGTCTCGATCAAGGATCTGTTCGATATCGCGGGCGACGTGACGACGGCGGGCTCGGTCGCACTGCGGGACGCGAAGGCGGCGGAGCACGATGCTCCTGCCGTGGCGCGGCTGCGCACGGCCGGGTTCATTCCGATCGGGCGCACCAACATGACCGAGTTCGCGTTCTCCGGCCTCGGCATCAATCCGCACTACGGCACGCCGCTCAGTCCCCACGACCGCCAGGCGGCGCGCATCCCCGGCGGCTCGTCCTCGGGCGCCGCGGTGTCGGTCAGCGACGGCATGGCATTCGGCGCGCTCGGCACCGACACCGGCGGCTCATGCCGTATTCCGGCGGCATTGTGCGGCGTCGTCGGATTCAAGCCGACCGCGCATCGCGTTCCCACCGCGGGGGCGTTTCCGCTCTCGACCTCGCTCGACTCCATCGGGCCGCTGGCGGCAACCGTCGAATGCTGCGTCACGCTCGACGCGGTGCTCGCCGGCGAGCCCGCGGTCGACCTTGCTCCCTTCCCGCTCGCGGGACTGCGGATGGCGGTGCCGCAGACCCTCGTGCTTGAGGGTGTCGAGCCCGCGGTCGCACGCGCGTTCGAGTCCGCGCTGGCCGCGCTGCGCAAGGCGGGCGCGCGCGTCGTCGATATTCCCTTGCGCGAATTGGCCGAGCTGCCGCAGATCAACGCCAAGGGCGGGCTGGCCGCGGCCGAGTCCTACGCGATCCATCGCTCGCTGATCGCCAAAGCCGAGAAGATGTATGATCCGCGCGTGCTCGTGCGCATCCTGCGCGGGCAGGAACAGGATGCCGCGGATTACATCGACCTTATCGCTGCGCGGGCCGATTTCATCCGTCGCCTTGCCGCCATCACGGCGCCCTATGACGCCCTGGTCATGCCCACCGTCCCGGTGACCGCGCCGCGCGTCGCCGATCTTGCCTCCGACGACGCCTACCGCCACGCCAACTTTCTCGTCCTGCGCAATCCGGGGATCGCGAACTTTCTTGACCGATGTTCGATCTCGATCCCGTGTCACCGTGCCGGCGATGCCCCGGTCGGCCTCATGCTGATCGGCGAGCACGGCGCCGACCGCCGCTTGCTGTCCATCGCGGCCGCGATCGAGGCGGCCGTTTCGCCGCGTTTGGCATAGGCCGCGAACGTCCGACCGATCCGTAGGGTGGGCATTGCGCCGCTCGGTTCTATCGGCCTCTATCGTCGCGCCGCCGCAATGCCCACGCGCTCTGTCCCCGTGGGCAAAATCGCTCGCCTCACCGGTGCGAACTCTCGTTTGCCAGCAGGCGATTTTGCCCACCCGACGACCCGATCCATGGACCATTCCTTGCGGCTAGATCCGCTACAATGGCGGCGTCGGTGGCGGGTGAGGGTGGACGATGGATTTTTCATTGAGCCCGGAGCAGCAGCAGATCCGGGACGAGGTCCGCAAGCTCTGTGTGAAGTTTGACGACGCGTATTGGCTGGAGAAGGACCGCAGCGGCGACTTCCCGCACGAGCTGCATGCCGCGCTCGCCGCGGCCGGCTGGCTCGGCATTGCGATGCCGGAAGCATACGGGGGGGCCGGCCTCGGCATCACCGAAGCTGTGATCATGATGCAGGCGATCGCCGAATCCGGCGCCGCCATGAGCGGAGCATCGGCGGTTCACATCAACATCTTCGGCCTCCAACCGGTCGTCGTGTTCGGGACCGACGAGCAAAAGCGCCGCATGCTGCCGCCGCTGATCGCCGGCCAGGATAAGGCCTGCTTCGCCGTGACCGAGCCCGACGCCGGTCTCGATACCACGGCCATCAAGGTGCGCGCCGAGCGGCGCGGCGATCACTATCTGCTGTCGGGCCAAAAGATCTGGATTTCCACCGCGCAGGTCGCGAACAAGATTCTCATCCTCGCCCGCACCACGCCGCTCGACCGCGTCAAGCGCAAGACCGAGGGGCTGAGCCTGTTCTACACCGATCTCGATCGCACCCGCGTTGCGGTGCGCGTGATCGACAAGATGGGCCGCCATGCCGTCGATTCGAATGAGATGTTCTTCGACGGGATGGTGATCCCCGAAGCCGACCGCATCGGCGCGGAGGGGGCTGGCTTTCGCTCGATCCTGCACGGCATGAATCCGGAACGCATCCTCATCGCCGCTGAGGCGGTCGGCATCGGGCTCGCGGCGTTGCGCAAAGCTGCGAGCTACGCGCGCGAGCGCGTGGTCTTTCGGCGGCCGATCGGCCAGAATCAGGCGATTGCGCATCCGCTCGCGCAATGCTGGATGAACCTGGAAGCGGCCAACCTCATGGTGATGAAGGCGGCGACCCTCTACGACCGCGACTTGGATTGCGCCGCCGAGGCCAATGCCGCCAAGTATCTCGCGGCGGAGGCCGCTTTCCATGCCTGCGAGACCGCGGTTCTCACCCTCGGCGGCATGGGTTATTCGAAGGAATTCCACGTCGAGCGCTATCTGCGGGAGGTCATGATCCCGCGAATTGCCCCGATCACGCCACATATGATCCTAAATTTCATCGCAGAGAAGGTCCTCGGCCTGCCGAAGTCCTACTAGGAGGGCTGTCGGCGACGTGGGCCCGGGCGAGAGGACAAGCTCGGCCTGCTCCTCCGGCTTGGGGGAGAGGGGAAGGGGGTAATCGGGAATGACTTTGCGCCGGCGGCTGGCTCCGGTCATCGCCCTCGCGCTGCTGCTGGGGCAGAGCGCATGGCATTGCGCGTGGGCCGAAGGCCCCGGTGGTCCGGCGAAGAAATTGGCACGTTCGGCCTGCGACCATGCGGCCTTTCGCGTCGTCGTGGACGTCGGGCACACGGCCGAGTCCCCCGGCGCCCCCAGCGCGCGCGGCTTCTGGGAGTATGACTTCAACCTTCGGCTCGCGACGCTGATCAAGCAAAAATTGCTCGCTGCCGGCTTTGCCAAGACGGTCTTGCTGGTCACCGATGGGCCGGCCAGGAAAAGCCTGTTCCAGCGCGTGGCGCGCGCCAATCGGTTGTCGGCTGACCTCTTCCTCTCGATCCA
>VAZL01000025.1 GCA_005883445.1 Alphaproteobacteria bacterium
CCTCGAGGGGAGCCCGGTTCTCGGCCTGTTGAATGGCCGCGAGTTCGTGCTCGACGTGGCGCGAGAATACGAATTCCGCCGCGCGCTGCTGGTCGAGCGGAATTTCCGGTGCCATCGGTCCTTCGGTGCGCGGGCCGAACACGGCGACCTTGAGCGCCTGCCAGGGGTGCGACATCGTCGCTGCGGCCGCGGTCGGCTCGTAGCCGCAGTGCGCCATGCAATTCGCGCACTTCTCGTACTTGCCGGTGCCGTAGGAGTCCCAGTCCGTGGTCTCCATCAATTCGCGGAACGTCTTGGCGTAGCCTTCGCCCAGCAGGTAGCAGGGCTTCTGCCATCCGAAAATATTGCGGGTGGGCATGCCCCAGGGCGTGCAGTGATAGCTCTGGTTGCCGGCGAGGAAATCGAGGAACAGGTTCGAGTGGATGAAATTCCACTTTTTTCCCTTGCCCATGCTGAAGACCTTGCGGAAAAGCTCCTTGGTCTTTCTGCGGCTGAGGAAATGCTCCTGGTCGGGCGCGCGCTCGTAGGCATAGCCGGGAGAGATCGACACGCCGACGCCGAGTTCTTTGGCGTAGTCGAGGAACGCCGCGACGTCCTCGGCCGGATGACCGTCGAAGATCGTGGCGTTGACGTTGACGGTGAAGCCCTTGGCCTTCGCAGCCTTGATCGCCGATACGGCGCGGTCGAACACGCCGGTCTGGCAGACGGATTTGTCGTGATGTTCGCGCAGCCCATCGAGGTGGACAGAGAAGAAGAGATAGGGCGAGGGCTCGAACAGATGCAGCTTCTTCTCCAACAGCAGCGCGTTCGTGCAGAGCGAGACGAACTTCTTCTTGGCGACCAAGCCCTTCACGATCTCCCCGATCTCGCGGTGGATCAACGGCTCGCCGCCGGGGATGGCCACCATCGGCGCGCCGCATTCATCGACCGCGTCGAGGCATTCCTTGACCGACAGCCGACGATTGAGGATGGGATCAGGATAGTCGATCTTGCCGCAACCAACGCAGGCAAGATTGCAACGAAACAGCGGCTCCAGCATCAGCACGAGCGGATAGCGTTTGCGCCCTAGGAGCTTCTGCCTGAAAATGTAGGCGCCGATACGGATTTCCTTGAGAAACGGGACTCGCATTCTTTCTGTGTTCCTGTCTTCTTCCTGTCTTCCTGTTTTGCCGCCTCAGGCTGGCTGATGAACGTCTCGGCTCGCCGCTAGTTCGCGCGGGAGGCGGAACTCAATATGCTCCTCGCGGCCCGGCAAAGTCGAGACTTCGACCTCGCCAAATCTTCGCAACGTGTTTATGACGTCCTCGACCAGCACCTCGGGCGCGGAGGCGCCGGCGGTGATACCGATCGTTTGGGCGTCCTTGACCCATTCCGGCATGAGCTCGCTGCCGTCGGCGATGAGATAGCTCGGAATCCCGGCCTCCGCGCCGATCTCGCGCAGGCGATTGGAATTGGAACTGTTCTTGGCGCCGACCACCAGGATCACATCGACGTGATGGCTCAGTTCCCGCACCGCTGATTGGCGATTTTGCGTGGCGTAGCAGATGTCTCTGGTCTCCGGCCCGACGATGTTTCGATAGCGGCGTTCAAGCGCGGCAATGATGCCGCGGGTGTCGTCGACGCTCAGCGTGGTCTGCGTGACATAGGCGACGGGCGTGTCGGTGGAAATGTCCAGCGCCTCGACGTCCTTCTCATTCTGCACCAGAACCACCGGACCGTCGATCTGGCCGAGTGTGCCCTCGACCTCCGGATGGCCCGCGTGGCCGACGAGGATGAGGACGCGACCTTGGGCGACGTAGCGCTTGCCCTGATTGTGCACTTTGGTGACCAGCGGGCAGGTCGCATCGAGCACGGGCAACTGCCGTCCGGCAGCCTCGTTCACAACGCTCTTGGCCACGCCATGCGCGCTGAAAATGGTAACGGCGCCCTGCGGCACCTCCGATAATTCTTCGACGAAAATCGCCCCCTTGGCCTTGAGGCTGTCGACGACGAACTTGTTGTGAACGATCTCGTGGCGGACGTAGACCGGGGGGCCGTATTTCTCGAGCGCGCGCTCGACAATCTCGATCGCGCGCACGACGCCTGCGCAGAAGCCGCGAGGTTGCGCCAGAATAACCTTCATGATCATCTCGCAGGGGCGCCCGTAGTCCGCCAGCGCCGCCCCGCAGCGCTCTCCCTGAGCATCTTTAAGTTCGTGATGGAAATGGCGTTGGCATTTATCCGGCGTTTGGCATAGACCGCCGCCGGATGATCGTGATCGATCAACCAAGGCAGCGGGGAGGGCGGGACAGGATCCGGCAGGGACGTCGGCAGGGTCATGATTCCAACATTTTCCCACATAGGTTGGCGCAGGCACAGCCCAAATCAGCGGGAATTTGCGGTTTCGGCGACCCATCGTCGCGCTCGTCGAACTTGACGCGCCACTTTGGGGTTAGCCGATTTGATTGGTGTTCTGGCAGTGTTCCTGTGCAACCTGTAGTCGTTGTCAATGCAGTGCATTGCCTGATATTCCGCCGGCCATACTCGTCCATTCCTTCCGGTTGGATCCCAGTCGCATAGCTCCCAGGACTAGGCATGCTGCAGCAAGCGATCGTCACTATCGTTGATTTCTGCACCCGTTATGCCGCGCAAATCATTGGCATCGCGGCACTTTTGGGTCTCGCCGCGGCCGTATACGCGGCCGGCCATTTCGCCATCGACGCCGACGTCAACAAGCTCATTTCCAAGGACCTGCCGTGGCGGCAACGCGAGGTGGCATTCGAAAAGTCGTTCCCCCCGAAGGAAGAAACCATCCTCGCCGTCATCGACGCGCCGACCTCCGAACTCGCAACGCACGCCACGGCGGCGCTGATCCAAAAGCTGTCCGATCAGAAGGATCACTTCCATTCGATCCTGGAGGCCGGAGGAGGGCCGTTCTTCCAGAAGAACGGACTTTTGTTCTTGCCAACCCCGGAGGTGGTCGCGCTCACCAAGAAACTCGGCGAAGCCAAGCCGCTGATCCAGACACTGGCGCAGGATTCCAACCTGCGCGGCCTGACCACCGCGCTCAATTACGGATTGATCGGGCCGGCCGCCCAGCGAGCTTCTCCTGGCGCGCGATGCTCAACGGCAGGCCGCCGACTCCGGACGAGCGACGGCGCTTCGTCGAGATCCGGCCGGTGCTCGACTACGCCGCGCTCATGCCCGGGAAGGTGGCGACCGATGCCATTCGGCAGGCGGCGGCCGATTTGGATATCGGCGCGAGATACGGCGCGAGACTACGCCTCACGGGTCCGGTCGCAATCGCCGATGAGGAATATGCCACCCTGGAGGAGGGGGCGTTCACCAACACAACCGTGACCATCGTGGTGGTGCTGACCATCCTTTGGCTTGCCTTGCGCTCGTTTGGGATCATCCTGGCGGTTGCCATCAGCTTGGTGGTCGGCCTCTCCATTACCGCTGCAATCGGCTTGGCCCTGGTGGGTGCGCTCAACCTCATTTCGATCGCCTTCGCCGTTCTGTTTATCGGGCTCGGCGTCGACTTCGGCATTCAGTTCAGCGTGCGCTATCGCGCCGAGCGTCACGAGGTCGACGAGCTCCACCAGGCGCTAGTCAATACCGCGAGGCACGTGGGCGCGCAGCTGACGCTTGCCGCGGCTGCAACCGCCGCCGGCTTCCTGTCGTTCCTTCCGACCGACTACAAGGGATTGTCCGAGCTCGGCTTGCTCGCCGGCCTCGGTATGATCATCGCGTTCCTGACGAGCATAACCGTGATCCCGGCATTGTTGACGGTGTTGCGGCCGCCGGGCGAGCCGAAAGAAATGGGGTTCAAAAGCTTGGCGCCTCTCGATCGGTTCATGGAGCGCCACCGAATCCCGATCATCGTCGGTACCGGGCTCGCCGTCGCGGCCGGCCTGCCCTTGCTCTATTGGCTGCAGTTCGACTTCAATCCGCTCAATTTGAGGAGCACCAAGGTCGAGTCGGTTGCGACGCTCCTCGAGCTGCGAAGCGATCCGGCCATCGGCGCGAGTTCGATTTATGTGCTTGCACCGAGCAAGGAGGCCGCGCAGTCCGATCTGGAGAAGCTCTCCAAGCTACCGGAGGTCTCGAGCGTAAAGACGATCGAGAGTTTCGTCCCCGCTGACCAGCAGCCCAAGCTTGCCGCCATCCGTCAGCTCGCGACTGTGCTCGATCCCGTGCTGCGGCCCGACCCCAACAAGAAACCGCCGACAGACGCCGATAATGTCGCCGCGCTCAAGGCCGCGGTCGATGCTTTGAAGCAATCGGCCGGCACTCAAACCGGACCTGGCGCGAGCGCAGCCAACCGGCTGGCGGACGACCTCGCGAAACTCGCCAGCGGAGACGAAGCCATGCGGGGGCGAGCGCACGCCGCCATGATCCCCTCGCTCAATACCGCGCTTGACGAGTTGCGCAACTACCTGCAGGCGCAGCCGGTCACGCTCGAAACCTTGCCGCCCGAGATCGCGCGCGAATGGGTTACGCAAGACGGGCGTTACAAGGTGGAAATCCTGCCGAAAGGCGACCCGACCGACAACGAGACGTTGCGCCAGTTCGCGCGTGCAGTGCAGGCGGTCGTGCCGAATGCCACCGGCGGCCCGATCGCCATTCTTGAGTCCGGGCGCACCGTCGTGCGGGCATTCTTCGAAGCCGGCTTCTGGGCGCTTGGCTCGATCGTCATTCTGCTCTGGATCGTGTTGCGCCGCTTCGGTGACGTGCTCCTCACCATCATTCCATTGCTGATGGCGGGCGTCGTGACCATGGAGCTGATGGTCCTCCTCGGCATGAAGCTCAATTTCGCCAACATCATCGCGCTCCCGTTGCTGCTCGGCGTCGGCGTGGCCTTCAAGATCTATTACATCATGGCGTGGCGGGCCGGCCAAACCGGGCTTCTGCAGTCGAGTCTGACGCGCGCCGTGATGTTCAGCGCGCTCACCACCGCGACTGCATTCGGCAGCTTATGGCTGTCGAGCCATCCGGGCACCTCGAGCATGGGCAAGTTGATGGCGCTGGCGCTCGTCACCACCATGGCGGCGGCGGTGCTTTTCCAGCCGGTGCTGATGGGCCCCCCGCGCGACCCGAAGCCAAAGAGGTTCATGCGTCGCATCGGCGCGGGCGCCGCTGCGGCACGATCTCAGGAAGCGGTCGCTGCCGGCGCCGACAAGTCCACATAGACCTGCCCGTCTTTCACCTCGGTGCGGAAGGTCTTGAGATCGATGCAGCAGGGCGGTTGCACGACCTTGCCGCTCGGCACGTGAAACGCGCCGAAATGCAGGCTGCATTCGATGACGTCGCCTTCGAGAATGCCGTCGCCGAGATCGGCCGCGGCGTGGGTGCATTGCGCCTCGGTGGCGTAGAAGGTGCCGTCGATATTGTAGACGGCCACGCGTTCGTCCCCCACCTCGAAGCTCTTGACGTTGCCCGGCGGGAGGTCGGCGGCGGTACAGACGCGAACGAGATTTTCTGCCATGGCTTGACCGCGTGCAAAGGAGACAATGTGCTTTAGCGGGCTTGATGAAAAGTTCAATAGGGAAAGCCGGGGCTTGCTTCCAGGCGCGATGCGGCCGAATTGTCCCTGTTTTGGACGGACATGTAGGGTTGAGACCAGTATGTGAGGAGACCGATGGCCAAGCTCGACGACCTGATGGAAGAGCTCGTCACCGCTAACCGCATTCTCGCCCGCGAAGGCGTGGTGGATTCGTTCGGCCACATCAGCGTGCGCCATCCGGACAATCCGCAGCGCTATTTGCTGTCGCGTTCACGCGCGCCCGACTGCATCGAGCGGGACGACATCATGGAGTTCACGCTCGACGGCACGCCGGTCGATCCCCGTGGTCGCGCGCCCTATCTCGAGCGATTCATCCACGGCGCGCTCTACGAAGCGCGGCCGGACGTCATGTCGGTCGTGCACAATCACAGCGAAAGCGTCATTCCATTCGGAGTGACAGGCAAAAAGATCAAGCCCATCTTTCATATGGGCGCATCGATCGGCCGCGAAGTGCCGGTGTGGGATTCCCATGACCGTTTCGGCGACACCGCCTTGCTGGTCGAGAACATGGACATGGGTCGCGACCTCGCAAAACGCATGGGCGCCGGCGGCACTGCGCTGATGCGCGGCCATGGTGCAACCGTGGCGGGCAAGAATATCCGCCACGCGGTCTATATCTCGGTCTATCTGGAGGTCAACGCGCGGCTGCAAAAGCAGGCCATGGACATGGGCGAGGTCAAGTTCCTGACGGCGGGCGAAGTGGACAAGGTTTCCGCGCGCACCGGCTCTTACGGCATCAACCGCGCCTGGGAAAACTGGTGCCGGCGCGCCGGCCGCCCATTCCGGGCGGAGCAGGGCTGACGCTGATCAGTCTCCGCAGTCCCTCGTCGGTGAGTGTCTTCGCCATCGAGCTATGATCACTGATTGCTCAAACGGCGCGTCGCATCCGAGGCATAGCCAGCGACATTGTTGCACCGGGAGCTCCGTGCTTGCGGCGCGCGGGATGTGCTATAGGCGAGGCATGGACCACACAAACGGGTGAACCGTGGCACGCAAGATGGAGGGCCGGAGGGGGAACTATGGCTGCCGTGCCCTTTGAACGGATCGACGCGGATGCGCCGAAACTCGCGCCCGCGAATGCCATTCTGACAGTCGACGATATCGTCAAGCGCTTCGAGACGCCGGACGGCGTTCTCACTGCGATCGATCACGTTTCACTCAGCGTCGCGCCGGGCGAATTCGTGGGTGTGATCGGTCCCTCCGGCTGCGGCAAGTCGACCTTGTTCAACGTCATCGGGGGATTGCTCGACGGCTACGATGGCACGGTCAAGGTCGCCGGCGAGCGGGTGCGAGGGCCGCACCCGGCGATCGGCATGATTTTCCAGGAGGAGTCGACCTTTCCCTGGCGCAACGTGCTCGACAATGTGGCGTTTCCGCTGGAGATCGCGGGCATGCCACGGGCCGAGCGCTACGACAGGGCCCGCCATTTCGTGAAGCTGGTTGGCCTCGATGGCTTCGAGCGGCGCTATCCGGCGGAGCTGTCGGGTGGCATGCGCCAGCGCGTGTCGATGGCGCGCACGCTGGCCGCGCAGCCCAAAATCCTCCTGATGGACGAGCCATTCGCCTCGCTCGACGAGCAGACCCGGCTCCTCCTCGGCGACAAGGTCTTGCAAATTCAGCAGCAGCTCAAGCAAACGACGCTTCTCATCACCCACAACATCACCGAGGCGGTGCAACTCTCCGACCGCGTCGTGGTAATGACGTATCGGCCAGGCAAGGTGAAACGGATGGTGGAGATCAACCTGCCGCGCCCGCGCAGTTCCGAAATCGTGTCGAGCGAGGCATTCGGGCGCTACGTGGCGCAGATTTGGAGTGATCTGCGCGAGGAGGCAAGCCGCGGGTTGGATGACGAGGAGAGCAGGAAGTTGCACGAAGGCGAGAAGCGATGACCGCCGCCGCGGCGCTTGCCAAGAACAGATACGTTCCGGCCGCGCTCGGCCTCGGTTCGTTTGTCGCGTTCATCGCGCTTGTCGAACTCCTCATTCGCGTCGGCGTGATCAACCGCTTCATCGTGCCGATGCCCTCTGACATCATCGCCGCCTTCCCGCGCGTGATCGTCGAGGAGCACGTGCTTCAGCGCTTCCTGCTCACCGCCGGCGAGGCGCTTTCCGCCAGCATCCTGGTGACCATTTTCGGAGTTGCGGGCGGGGTCCTGCTCTACCGCTACCATTTGCTGCGGCTTGCGACCGAGACCTGGGTCGCGGCGGTCGCGGCGGCCCCCTTGGTGCTGATGTATCCGCTCTATCTCGTGATCTTCGGAAGGAGCGCCCTCACCATCGTGATGATGGGCTTCACTGCGGGGCTTGCCCCGATCATGCTCAAGACGCTCGAAGGCCTCCTCGCCACCCGACGCGTGCTGATCAACGTGGGCAGGAGCTTCAATCTCACGCCGTCGCAGCAATTCTGGAAGATTCTTTTCCCCGCCGCACTGCCGACCATATTCGTGGGGCTGCGGCTCGGGTTGATCTTCGCCCTCATCAATATCGTGGGGGTCGAATTCCTGATCAATTTCGGCGGCCTTGGGCAGCTTATCAACGAGCTTGCCGAGCGCTACGATCTGGCGGGAACCTATGCCGCGATCTGCTTCGTGATCCTGGTCAGCATCTGCGTGTTCATCCTCATGGAAAGGCTCGAGCGATGGCTGAGACCGGTCGATTGAGGCTGTCGGCCACCGCACCGTTGGGGCTGCCGCTGCGCCCCGTGACCGCGCTGCGCATCGCGATCATCGTGGCCGTTGTGGTGATCTGGGAAGCGGTCTCCGCGTCGGGATGGCTCTACCGCGACGTCGTGCCCTCGCTCGCCGCGATCGGCAAAGCGCTCTATGCGACGCTCAGCGATCCGACTTTTTATTTCCACCTCGGCACGACCGCCTACGAGATCGCAATTGCGATGGTGATCGGCGGCCTGAGCGGGCTCGCCGTCGGCATTCTGCTCGGCGGCAGCAAATTCATGTCGCGCGCCTACGAGGCCTATCTGTATTACCTCGGCCCTTGCCCCAAGATCATCTTCTTCCCCATCATGATCATGTGGTTCGGCGTTGGGCCCGGATCGAAGGTGGCGATGGGGGCGATCTCCTGCTTCTTTCCGGTCGCGCTCAACGTCGCCGGCGGCATGCGCGAGATCGACAAGGTCCTCATCCGCGTCGGCAGGAGTTTCCGCGCCAACACCTGGCAGATGGTGACCAAGATCTACCTGCCGGCCATGCGTCACCCGGTGATCAACGGCGTGCGCCTGGGCCTCGGCGTGGCGCTGATCGGCACGCTGCTCGCGGAGACGAAGCTCTCCAACCGCGGCATCGGCTTCTTGGTGATCCAGGCTTACAGCATCTTCAACATGCCGCAGATGTATGCGCTGCTGATCATCCTGTTCGTGATCGCAATCGGCGCCAACACGTTGATTGGCCGCCTCGGCGGCCTCGACGACATCAAACGCTCCTGAATGCTCCACTCATTCGGTTAGAGGTGTCCAATGGTTGCAGTTGCCTCCGCGGCGAAAGTTCAGCCGCTCGCCCCCAATCTGCCGTCGCATCGCGATCCCTACTATGCCGGCAAGTGGCAGAAGCCGAAGGCGAATCGTTACGCCGACGCCGTCAGTCCGGGAACGGGCGAGTCGTTGGGAAAGGTGGTCGACGGCTCGGCGGCCGACGCGGAGGCAGCCATCGCCGCGGCCAAGGCCGCATTCCGCGAGTGGCGGCGCGTGTTGCCGCTCGAGCGGGCGAAGATGCTGCGCGCGATCGCCGACGTGCTGCGCAAGAACGGCGATGAGCTCGCTATGCCGGCCTCGTCACCGAGATGAAGGGCGCCTCGATCCCGATGGGACCGGACGCGGTGAATTTCTCGGTGCGCGAACCCTTCGGCGTGGTCGGGCGCATCATTCCCTTCAATCATCCCTTCATGTTCGTGGCGGGAAAATCGGCAGCGCCGCTCGCCGCCGGCAACACCATCGTGGTCAAGCCGCCCGAGCAGGCGCCGCTATCCTCGCTGCGGCTCGCCGAGTTGATCGACGGCATCCTGCCGCCGGGGGTGTGGAATCTGGTGCCGGGCGGCAAGGAGGTCGGTCAGGTGCTGGCGAGCCATCCCGACGTCGCCAAAGTCGCGCTCATCGGCAGCGTGCCGACCGGCCGTGCGGTAATGAAGGCTGCCTCGGACACGCTCAAGCCGGTCACGCTCGAGCTCGGCGGCAAGAATGCGCTGATCGCTTTCCCGGACGCCGATCTCGACGCGGTCTCGGCCGCCGTCGTAGACGGCATGAATTTCACCTGGTGCGGGCAATCCTGCGGCTCGACCAGCCGCGCCTTCGTGCACGAGAAGATCTACGACGCCGTGCTCGAACGCGTGAAGAATTCGATCAAGCGCTACAAGCCGGGCATTCCGACCGATCCCGCGACCACCATGGGCTCGATCGTGAGCAAGGTGCAATACGATCGCGTCCTTAACTACATCGAAGCCGGCAAGCAGGACGGTGCGCGACTTTTGAGCGGCGGCAAGCGGCCGAACGATCCCCTGCTCGCCAAGGGCTTCTACATCGAGCCTACCGTATTCGCCGACGTGACCATGGATATGCGCATCGGCAAGGAAGAGATCTTCGGCCCGATTCTCTCCATTCTCAAATGGAGCGATGAGGAGAAGATGCTGGCGCAGGTGAACCAGGTCGAATACGGGCTGACCTGCTCGATCTGGACCAACGATCTCGTCACCGCGCATCGCGCGGCAGGAGCCGTCGAGGCGGGCTTCGTGTGGATCAACGAGGTGTCGAAGCATTTCCTCGGCGCGCCCTTCGGCGGCTACAAGCAATCGGGCGTGGGACGCGAGGAAGGCATCGAGGAGCTGTTGAGCTTCACGCGCGAGAAGAACATCCACGTCAACCTCAAGCGACGCGGCGGCGCGCATTGAGGCGGGCTTGGAAATTCACACCCTCGCCAGCGCGCGCACCTCGCGCGGGAAGAGATCGTCGACGGTCATCTGCCGGTGGGTCACGCCCTGGTCGTGGGCATAGCGGCAGAATGCCTCGATGGTCGGCCGGCTTTCCTCGATGCCATAGGGATAGGGATCGGGCCCGTAACTGGCGGCGATTTCATCGGCGATCGCCGCCGCCCAGGGCAGCGGGATGCGCGCG
>VAZL01000026.1 GCA_005883445.1 Alphaproteobacteria bacterium
GCATGATCGGGAAAATACCGGTCTTCCTGAAGAAGCGCTCCTCTGCGGCGCGATAATTCGGATAAAGCCGCACCACCTTGCCGCCGCGGGCAAAGCCTTCCGGCGCGCGGGCGGAAATCACCGCATCCACCTCGCCGCTCGCGAGCATCGCCGAGAGGCTGGTGTCGGGCCGCGGCTGATAGCGGATCCCGGCCGGCAGCTTCAGTTCCACCTTCTCCGCGCGGCCGGGCTCGTTGACGCCGGCCTGCAACCAGCGGATTTTTGCGAGATCGACGCCCTCCTCCTCGGCGAGAAAACCGCGCACATAGATGCCGGCGGTCTGCGCCCATTCTGGGACGCCGACCGCGCGGCCCTCGAGGTCCTTCGCGGTCTTGATGCCGGCCTCGCCGCGCACGTAGATCGCCGAATGGCGATGGACCCGCGACGGAAAGACCGGGATCGCGACCATGGGCGCGATCCCCTGCGAGGTCAGGGAAATATATTTGCCGAACGACAGCTCGGAAACGTCCCATTCCA
>VAZL01000027.1 GCA_005883445.1 Alphaproteobacteria bacterium
CTCGATGGCGCTGTTCGCCGCGGCGATCGCGTGGCTCAGCGGATATCCGGTGCCGACCATGGTGCTGGCCATGGCGCCCGCCGGCATCGCCGAGATGGTGCTCACCGGCAAGGTGCTGGGGCTCGATTCCACGCTGATCGCCGGGTTCCAGCTCATGCGCATCATCATCGTGCTGATCTGGTGCCGCACCGCGCTCGTTCTGTTCCAGCGCGCGGCGGAACGCGTGTTCGGCAAGCCGCCGAGTCAGTGAGCGCAACGGGCACAGCGACTGTAGCCCGGATTGAGCGGAGCGAAATCCGGGGCGCGCGTTCCCGCATTTCGCTCCGCTCAATGCGGGCTACGATCCGGGACACGGCGGCAAGCATGACGACAAACGCTTTCGCCCTGTGCTAGGAGACCGCCGGCATCGAGCTGAAGCTTTGAGCAAGGAGAGTTGGAATGGCAGCGAACAAGCAGAAGATCGGTTGGATCGGCGTGGGGCGCATGGGTTACCCCATGGCCGAGCGCCTGCTCAAGGCCGGCTACGACGTTTCCATCTGGAACCGCACCCGCTCCAAGGCCGAGCCGCTGACCAAGATCGGCGGCAAGGTGGTCGACAATCTCCTCGAGCTCAAGGACGTGGACGTGCTGTTCTCCATCGTCTCGACCGGAAAGGATCTGGAGCAGGTCTATTTCGGCAAGAACAGCGTCACCGGCCATGGCGGCAAGCTGCCGAAAATCTTCGTCGATTGCTCGACCATCGCGGTGGAGGAGTCGGCCTCGATCCGCGACCGGCTGCAGCAGCTCGGCTGCGAATACGTGGCGGCGCCGGTGAGCGGCAATGCCAAGGTGATCAAGGCGGGCAAGCTCTCCGCCGTCATCTCCGGCAGCGAGGCCGCGTGCAAGACCGCCGCGCCGCTCGTGGAAGTGATCGCCCCGCGCGGCGTCTCCTACGTGGGCGGCGGCGAGCTCGCGCGCGTCTGCAAGATCGCTCATAACGTCATGCTCGGCGTGGTGATCGAGAATCTGATCGAGATCACGCTCTTGGCCAACAAGATGGGAGTGCCCCGCCACGCCTTCCTCGCCTTCATGAACAACAGCGTGATGGGCTCCATGTTCACGCGCTACAAATCGCCGGCGCTGGTCAATCTCGACTGGACCACGACGTTTACGCCCGAGCTTCTGCGCAAAGACCTCGACCTCGGCCTGGCGCTCGGCCGCGAATGGGACGTGCCCATGCCGGTGACGGCGGCGACGCGCGAGGTGCTGCAGAGCCATTTCGGCGCCGCCACGCTCAAACCCAATCCCGAGGAATATCTGCAGGAGGACTTTGCGGCGTTGATGGAGACGATGGCGCTCGCGTCCGGCATGAAACTTCAAAGCGAGAACAAGAACGTGCCGACGGGATTGGAGACCTGACGCCGGCGCCTCTGTCGACGGCATTGTCGTGGTTGTCGGCCTCGGCGGATGGCAGACGAGCGTAGCGGCATAACGGCGGCGGCCATGAGAAGGAAGCGATGCTCAAAGTTTGGGGACGCCGCAGCTCCTTCAATGTGCAGAAAGTGCTTTGGCTCGTCGGCGAGCTCGGTCTTGCCCATGAGCACATCCCCGCCGGCGGCGACTTCGGCAGGCTCGATGAGCCGTCGTTTCGGGCGTTGAACCCGCACGGACGCGTACCGGTGATCGAGGATGGCGATCTGGCGGTGTGGGAATCCCACGCCATTCTCAGGTATCTGGCCGCCCGCCATGACCGCGGCGGCTTGTGGTCCGCGGACCCGGCCGAGCGCGCGCGCGTCGATAGCTGGATGGACTGGTCGCAGTCGACGCTCCAGCCGGATTTCCTGATGGGCGTTTTCTGGGGCTACTATCGCACGCCGGAATCGCAGCGCGACTGGCCTGCGATCCGCAAGAGTCTCGCGCGCTGCGCCGGCCATTTTCGGCTGCTGGACGAGGTTCTGGCGGCGCGGCCGTTCCTGGCCGACGCGAAGTTCTCGCTGGCGGACATTCCCGCCGGCACGTCGCTTTATCGCTATTTCGAGCTCGATATCGAACGTCCGAACGTTGCGAACGTGACCGCCTGGTATCAGCGCCTGCGCGAGCGGCCGGCTTACCGCCAGCACGTCATGATCCCGTTTGCGGAATTGCGCGGCCGGCTCGAACCCTGAGAGTCTGAAGGCTGACCCGTGCCCGACGCTTCGCCCCGCATCAAACTCGTGCTCTTTCACGCCATCATGTGGGCGATCGTTGCGCTACTGGTTCTACCCGCGGCAGTTCTGCTGTCCGTGTCCATCGTTGCATACGACATACTCCAGCATCCGGAGCGTCATCAGAACACGCGCAGAATTTGGAACGTCATTGCGAGCGACCTTTACTTCGAGTACGAGGCCAACCTATGGCAGAATCAGAAGGACTGCGTGCAGTACGACGACAAGTTGCTGTATAAGCCCTCAAGCGGCTGTCACTTCGTCAACAAGGAATTTTCGACCGAGCTGACCTTCTCGGAAGATGGAAGGCGCACGACCTCCTCACGCGCGCCCGCGTCCCGACGTCCGCTCATTTTTGCCGGCGATTCCGAAACGATGGGATGGGGGGTCAACGACGGCGAGACGTTCGCGTCGCTCGTTGCCGCCAGCATCGAGGCGCCGGTTTTGAATTTGGGCGTGGCGAGCTACGGGACGGTCAGGGAGATCATGCGCGTTCGCATGCAACCTCGTTTTCAAGACGCAAACTGCATCGTCATTCAATACAGCTGGAATGATTTCGACGAGAACAGCGTATTTCTAGCCAGGGGCGCGTTACCTTCCCCCACACGGAAGAGATTTCAGCAGCTGTTGTCGGACTATGGCAAGCGAGACGTAAGCTTCCAGGACGTCATGCTACGGAGCTTCGACGTCATGTGGAATAATCCGCTTGCGTTTTTCTTAAACATCCTTGGATGGCATGACTTCCCGTTGGAAGATGACGACCCTGCGAATATGAATGGCGCTCTCAGAGAAGAAACCGAGGATACGAAGGCGTTCCTGTCCGTTCTGGCGTCTTTCTCCGAATTGAACGGCAAGAAGATCTTTGTCATGGGTCCTGGCCGCTTTGTCTCCGCGCTAAGCCGTGAAACCCTGCCTGCCAACGTGTTCCCGCTCCCGGTCGATTTGAACGACGGCGGCTGGTACACGCTCGACATGCATCCCAACAAGCAGGGGCATCGGGAAATCGCCGCGCAAATATTGGGTGAGCTCAAGCGGACCGAAGAAGGCAGGCAATGCCTGGCGGGTGAACCCTGACCGCGCCGACGTAACAGCCGGTCCGCAAGTCCTGCGAATTCACCTCGCCGCGTCACGCGGCGCCGTGGCGGACGCGTGCACCGCGATCGTTTCAGCGATCCCAGCGAAAGTCGCGGCGTTCGACCACGTTGGGCATGGCCTTGCAGGCCGCGTAGAGCAGCCGCGCGTGCTGCCCGACCGCGGTGGGATGCAAATCGATCATCACCATTCGCGGCGGCAAGAAGCAGGCGAGCGAAAATCCGGAGTACACGCCGCGCCCGTCGAAGGTCAGCCTGTGGCTGGAATGATCTGGCGCGGTTCCGATGATCGTGTCCTCGCTGAGCAGGGTGGCGAATTCGCGCAGGAGCCGTTCCGGACTCGTCGGTCCATGATTTTTTCGCCCATCCGAAAGCGTGTGGATGAGCTGGCTTATGGACTGGGCGACCTGGTCTGCCCGCTTTTGGTTGAAAAACCACATGACACTAACTCACCCCACTCCAACTCACCCCACTCCGCGGCGAGCGCCTGCCGCGCCGCCCCCTTTTCCCAGGTCGAAACTAGCGTCGTAGGTCCGCCCTCGGCGACCGCGCGATGTCTGAAAGTTGACCGCTGTGACATTTTTGCAAAATGATGCGCTAAGCTCTCGGAAATGGCGCTGCCGAGCCGCTTCTTGTTTTCCAGGAGGACGGTATGGTCGGGCAAACGGCAAAGGAGCGGCTCGTCGGGTCGTGGACGCTCGTGTCGCTCACGGCCGGCGAGGGCGCCGATCAAAGCCTGCCTTACGGCCCCAATCCGAGGGGTTCCATGATGGTCGACGCCAACGGCCGTTTCATGATCACGGTCGTGCGGTCCGATCTTCCGAACTTCGCCTCCAACAACCGCATGCGGGGCACGCCGGACGAGAACAATTCGGTGGTGCAGGGCTCATGATCACGGTCAACGTCGAAGGAAGCACGTTCCCGAACTTCATCGGCGGCACGCAGACCCGCATCCTCTCGTTTGACGGCGACGAGGTGACCTATCTCAACCCCACCCCGTCGCACGGCGGGGCGCCGGCCAAGGTGACCTACCGGCGGGCCAAGTAGCGCCCCCGTTGCCGCGCCGCGTATCGGAGTGAGCGGCCAATAAGAGCCGACAGCAAGCTGCCAACAAATCTGAGGGAGCAGCCCATGCGTAGGATCAAACGTTCGCAACGAGCCTGTGCGATCGGCATCGCGCTGGCCGCAATTCTGGGATCGATCGGGAGTGCCCCGGCGGAGGTCTATCCCTCGCGTCCGATCACGATGATCGTACCTTATCCCGCGGGCGGCCTGTTCGATGCGCTCGCACGCATTCTGGCCGAGCCCATGCGGGCGGCACTCGCGCAAACGGTGGTGATTGAAAACGTCGGTGGTGCGGGCGGCAGCATCGCCGTTGGGCGCGTCGCGCGCGCCGCGCCGGATGGTTATACGGTCGCCATAGGCTCCGCCGATCAGTTCGTCGTCAATGCCGCGATCTACGCGCTCCCATACGACGTATCGTCAGCAAGACCGCCGTCCCAGCGGCAAATCTGAAGGAGTTGATGGCATGGCTGAAGGCAAACCATGCCCAGGTGACGCAGGGTCATAATGGTTCCGGCGGGGCACAGCACCTCTGTGGCGTCGAACTGCAACGCATCGTCGGCGCAAGCTGGCAATTCGTACCCTATCGCGGCGCTGCTCCGGCGCTGCAGGACGTGGTCGGCGGACGCGTCGATGTGATGTGTCCTTCGCCGGCGAGTTCATTGGCCATGGTGCAGAGCGGCCTGCTGCGAGCCTACGCCGTCACGGACGCCACCCGTTTGGCCTCCGCACCGGACATCCCGACGGTGGACGAGGCGGGATTTCCGCAATTGCACATTTCGGTGTGGGGCGGGCTGTTCGTGCCTA
>VAZL01000934.1 GCA_005883445.1 Alphaproteobacteria bacterium
CAGCCGGCATGGCTGAGCGCCTCTAGCGGGAATCCGATGCGCGCGGCCGCCGTCTCCAGGTCGGCCCGGACCTCAGGATCGGGAAACGGCAGGATACGGAACGTGAGCTCGGCATCGCACACGGCCTTGCCGTCGGCGTTGATTTGGCAGCTCGCCACCGCGAACCCGGAACCCTCGTGAATGATCCGGCCGTCGACCGACAGCCGCTCGCCGGGCGATACGAAGCGTCGGAGCTTCGCTGCCCGCACCCCGGCGAGGAACGGCATGCGCTCGAACCGGTGGTGCGCCAGGATGATCC
Source organism: Alphaproteobacteria bacterium (assembly GCA_005883445.1). Taxonomy (GTDB): domain Bacteria; phylum Pseudomonadota; class Alphaproteobacteria; order Rhizobiales; family Xanthobacteraceae; genus VAZQ01. The sequence goes on from VAZL01000934.1 coordinate 299, forward strand.
ACCCCGCCGCCTGCGCCATGGTCTCGATGAGCAGCACCCCCGGGAGCAGCGGATGACCGGGAAAATGGCCCTCGAACACCGTGCTCGCCGTCGGGACTACGGATTCGACGCGGATCGAGCCGTCGTCGAGCGACATTTCGACGAGGCGATGAGGTCGTCGATGCGGGCGCACAGATTCTTGAGGACGAAATATTGCTCGGTCGACGCCTTGCCGTCGTTGACTTCCTGCGTCCATTGCTCCAGCGGCAGCTTGATGCCGAACGCCTTGTCGACGGCAAAGGCGATGTCGAGAAAATCCAGGCTGTCGATTTCGAGATCGTCGATGGCGTGGCTTTCCGGCTTGATCTTCTCCCGCGGAATGTCGCAGGTTTCGGCAATGATATCCGCAACCGTATTGAATGTATCGGACATTTGCGACGCTCTTGATGTTCACCGGCCTGGAATGACGCCCCGGGACCGAGCGGCGCGAAGCAAGGCCCCATGCCCCCCAACCGGCGTGTGCCCCTATAGCGAAGGATGCCGCTGAGTTCAACGACGCCGGCTGCGCGCGCCGCATCTTCCGGGGTGTTGTGCGAAGGCTGGCCGCGGCGCCACGCTCGCTTGCGCTACGGGCCTCGTTCATCACCTACAAGACGCTCGGCCTCGAGTTCGACCGGTCCCTTGCTGCGCCAGCCCTCGCGGGAGACCCAATCGACCGCGCCCGGCGAGAGCCGCTTGAGCCACCACAGCAAGCGTGCTGCCGGGGTCACGATTACGAGTCCGCGGTTCTTGCGCATGGCTGCGATGGTTTTTGCGGCGACCTTGTCCGGGCTGGTGATGATCCACGCCGGGGGCGAGGTGGGAGGTCTGCCGGAGCGGCCATTCACTATCGGTTCGCCGGTCACTACCCGTTCCATCATCGGGGTCGAGACGAAGCCGGGACACACGGCGGTGATCCCGAACGTACGCCCGCCGTATTCGGTTCGCAGCGCCTCGGTGAAGCCGATCAGCCCATATTTGCTGGTCTGGTAGGCCGCGATGTTGCGCGAGCTCACCAGGCCGAAAATGCTGCAGATGTTCACCAGATGCGCATCTTGCGAGCTCAGGAGCGCAGGCAACAGCTCGCGGGCCAGCTGAATGGGCGCGGCGAGATTGACCGACATCACTCGATTCCACTGCTCGTCGGTCATGCGGTGCGTCGGACCATAAAACAGCACACCGGCATTGTTGATCAGGATGTTGAGATGGTCCCAGCGCGAGACCAGAGCGCGTACGGCGGCACTGATCTGGACCGGTTCCCGAAGATCGCAAACCGCGGTAACCACTTCGACGCCGCGGCTCGCGACCTCGCGGGCCGTGAGCCCGAGACCGGCTTCGTCGATATCGACCAGGTAGAGGTCGGCACCTTGATCGGCAAGCGCGATGGCGATCGCGCGTCCGATGCCGGACGCGGCTCCGGTGATAAGCGCCTTTTTTC
>VAZL01000028.1:0-512 GCA_005883445.1 Alphaproteobacteria bacterium
AAAACCTATACGATGGTGTCCGACTTCGGCCCCGGGCATGACGGCGAAGCCGCGTTCCACAAGGGATTCAAAGATGCCGGCGGCGAGATCGTCGGCGCGGCGCGTTATCCGGTGGCGAACCAGGACTTCTCCGCCTTCGTCCAGCGTGCCAAGGACGCCAACGCCGACGCCATCTACATTTGGACCCCCGGCGGCCCGCAGCCGGCGGCCATCGGCAAAGCGCTCGCCGAGCGCGGCGTCGATCCCAAGAAGACCAAAGTTCTCGGACAAGGCGAATTGACCTCGGAAGACGCGCTGAAAAACATGGGTGAAGCCGGCCTCGGCATCATCACCGCCTTCCATTACGACTACAACCATCAGTCCGCGATGAACGCGGCCTTCGTGAACAGCTACAAGGATGCTTTCGGACGCAATCCGGACATGTTCTCCGTTGGCGCGTTTGACGGCATGCACGTCGTCTACGAGGCGCTCAAGAAGACCGGCGGCAAGACCGACGGCGAAAGTCTCGTCGA
>VAZL01000028.1:527-7273 GCA_005883445.1 Alphaproteobacteria bacterium
GTCTATATCAGGCGAGTGGAGAAAGTTGGCGGACAAATCGTCAACGTCGAGTTCGACAAGATCGATAACGTCAAGGATCCGTTCAAGGCCGGCATGAAGAACTAGGGAACCGATCGTGCGGATCATCGCTCGGGCTCCGGCATGATTTCCTCCGTCTTCGGCGTCCTGTTCGACGGCTTCGCCTACGGGATGCTGCTGTTCATCCTGTCGGTCGGCTTATCGGTGACGCTGGGCATGATGAATTTCGTCAACCTGGCACATTGCAGCTTCGCCATGCTCGGCGGCTTCGTCACCGTGACGCTGACGAACGAACTCGGCTGGCCGTTCCTGGCCAGTCTGCCGTTGGCCTTTGTTTCGGCGGCGCTGGTGAGCGTGGCGTTCGAGCGCGTGCTCTATCGGCGACTCTATCGCGCGAGCGACCTCGACCAGTGCCTGCTGACGATCGGCATCGTCTTCGTCTCGGTCGCGGTTGCAGCCTATATCTACGGCACCATCCAGCAGCCGGTGAACCTGCCGGCGTATCTGCGCGGGAGCGTCTCGATCTGGGGCCAGAGCCTCGGCGTGTACCGGCTGTTCCTGATCGCCGTGTCGATTGCGATCACGGCGGTGCTGGTCGCGGCGCTCGAATACACCCGCTTCGGCGCCAAGGTGCGCGCCGCGGTCGACAATTCGCCATCACGTTTGCACTCGGCAGCGGACTTGCGGGCCTCGGCGGCGCGCTTGCCATCGAGATCGTCGGGCTCGATCACGCATTTGCCTTCACCTATCTCATCTACGTCCTGATCGTGGTTGCCGTCGGCGGGCTCGGCTCCATCGGCGGCTCGTTCGTCGCCGCGAGCCTGCTCGGCATCAGCGACATGGCGGGCAAATATTATTTTCCCGAGCTTGGCGCGTTTCTGATCTATTTCGTCATGGTGGCGCTATTGATGTGGCGGCCGGTCGGCCTGTTCGGGAGACGCTAGTGTGGTGGATTTGAAGGTCCTACCATTGTAGCCGCGAGCTCGCATAGGACCTTCAAATCGAAAACCACACTAGAGTCATAAATTTGCTGGTGTCCCTTTGATTCCGAAGTTCGCATCAGGGGGTGCCGCTAGGGTTTGCGAACTTCGGAATCGGGACACCAGCCGATGACGTCTGCCGCGGTCGCTGAGCCGCAACGCTATCTCGAGACCCAGATCCGCTGGCGGCCGGTGGAGATCGCGTTCTGGCTCGCAACGCTGCTTCCCTTCGTGCTCACTCCCAACTACCTCGTGCTGGCGAGTCAGATCGCCATCACCGCGCTGTTCGCGTTGTCGCTCGATCTCATTCTCGGTTATGCCGGCATCGTGTCGCTCGGCCACGCCGCCTATTTCGGCTTTGGCTCCTACACCGCGGGCCTGATCGCGAAATGGGGGTGGGGCGAGCCGCTGACCGGTCTGGTGATCGCCGCCGCGGCCGCCGGCGTGCTCGGATATCTCACGAGCTTCATCATTGCCCGCTTCCGCCACCTCGCGCTGATCATGATCACGCTCGGTCTTGGCCTGTTGCTGGCCGAGGCGGCCAACAGCGCGAGCTGGTTGACCGGCGGCGCCGACGGTCTGCAGGGCGTGCGCATGTGGAAGCTCTTCGGCGTTTTCCAATTCGATCTCTATGGCACCACCGCTTACACCTATGCGCTCGCGGTGCTGTTCGTCTGCTTCCTGGTGGCACGGCGATTGATCAACTCGCCGTTCGGTCTCGCCTTGCGCGGCATTCGCGAGAACGCGATCCGTATGCCCGCGATCGGGGCGCCTACCCGCGCGCACATCCGCAAGGTCTACACCATCGCCGCGGTGATGGCCGGCGTGGCCGGCGCCTTGCTCGCCCAGACGACGGAGACGGTCTCGCTCGAAACGCTGAGCTTTGCGCGCTCCGCAGACGTACTGGTGATCCTGATCCTCGGCGGCGCCGGGCGACTCTATGGCGGCCTCGTGGGCGCGATCATCTACATGGTGGCGCGCGACCAGTTCTCCGGCATCAACCCGCAATACTGGTATTTCTGGATCGGAACCCTGCTGGTCGCCGTGGTGATCTTCCTGCCGAACGGCGTCCTCGGCGGAGCGGCGCGGCTCGTCCGCTTGGGGCGGAGCCGAGCGTGAGCACCTCGGCGCTGTCGACGCGCGGCTTGGACAAGAGCTTCGGCTCGCTCGTCGTCGCGAGCGATATCGAGCTCGACCTCCCGCCAGGCGAGCGCTATGCGCTGATCGGGCCGAACGGCGCCGGCAAGACCACGCTGATCAATCTGATCACCGGCATGCTCAAGCCCGACAAAGGACAGATCTTTCTCGGAGCAGACGAGATCACGATGCTCAGGCCCGAGGAGCGCGTCAAATGCGGCCTCGTGCGCACCTTTCAGATCAACACATTGTTCCCCCACCTCAGCGCGCTCGAGGCGGTGACGCTCGCGGTGTGCGAACGGCGGGGCTACGCCGGCAGCTGGTGGGAGAAGCTGCCCGCCTATGGCGATGCGATCGAGGAGGCGTATGCGATCCTGCTGTCGCTGCGGCTCGCTGCGAGCTGCTATCGGCCGACCCGCGAGCTCGCCTATGGCCAGCAGCGGCTGTTGGAGATCGCGCTCGCTCTTGCCACCAAGCCGAAGGTGCTGCTGCTCGACGAGCCGGCGGCCGGCGTGCCGCAGCAAGAGAGCGCCGAGCTGTTCTCGGTCATCGCCGGCCTCTCCCAGGAGATCGCGGTGCTGTTCATCGAGCACGACATGAACGTCGTGTTCCGTTTTGCACATCGCATCATCGTGATGGCCGCGGGACGGATTCTGCTGCAGGGTACGCCCAAGGAAATCGCCGCCGATGCGCGCGTGCGCGAGGTCTACCTGGGTCGCGCGCGCCATGGCTGAGGCGTTGCTCGCGCTCAACGACGTGCGCGCCGGTTACGGCGACGCCATCGTGCTCGACGGTATCACGCTCGACGTCGCCGCCGGCGGCAGCCTCGCCGTGCTCGGACGCAACGGCGTCGGCAAGTCGACGCTCCTCCTCACCATCATGGGCTTCACCCGCGTCAGCCGCGGCGCCGTCGTCTGGCGCGGGCGCGACATCACGCGGGTTGCCCCGCATTGGCGCGCGCGCACCGGCCTTGGCTGGGTGGCGCAGGAGCGCGAAATCTTTCCCTCGCTCAGTGTTGAGGAAAACCTCGTGGTCGGGTCGCGACCGGGGCGGTGGGACCTCGAGGCGGTCTATGGCTTGTTTCCGCGTTTGAACGAGCGGCGCGCCAGCAGGGGCAATCACCTGTCGGGCGGCGAGCAGCAGATGCTGGCGATCGCGCGCGCGCTGATGACCAATCCGACGCTGCTGTTGCTCGACGAGCCGCTGGAGGGGCTCGCCCCGATCATCGTCGATGAACTGGCCGCGGCGATCCGGCGCATGACCGCGGACGAAGGCACAGCCTTCATCCTGGTCGAGCAGCACACCGAGGTCGCACTGTCGTTAACCGACGACGCGATCGTGCTCGAGCGCGGCAACATCGTGCACCGCGCGCGCTCGCGAGACTTGCTGAAGGAACAGGCGACGCTCGATCACCTGATCGGATTGCGCCTGGCGGAACAGCCGAACGCGCCTTGACGTCTCATACCGAATCCGAGTCATCAGCTCATATACTGTCGTCCCCGCTTGCGCGGGGACGACATCGGGTGAGTGTGGCGGGCCATGCCGTCGATCGATCGCCAAACCGCGTTTTCCGGCACCAAAGAGGTCGCCGACGCGCTCGCCATCGATGCCGCGCGGCTCGAAGCCTTTCTCGCCTCGCGGCTGCCCGCTTTCGCCGGCCCGCTCAGCGTGCGCCAATTCAAGGGCGGGCAGTCCAATCCCACCTACTTTCTGCAAACGCCCGCGCGCCGCTACGTGCTGCGGCGCAAGCCGCCGGGCAAGCTGCTCCCTTCGGCGCACGCCGTCGACCGCGAGTTCCGCATGATCAGCGCGCTCCATGCGCGCGGCTTTCCCGTGGCCGCGCCGCTGCTCTATTGCGACGATGCGGGCATCGCCGGCACGCCGTTTTATCTCATGGACCACGTCGAGGGTCGCGTCGTGTGGGAGCCGCACATGCCGGATGCGCAGCCACACGAGCGGGCGGCGGTCTACGACGCCATGAACGCCACGCTCGCGCAGCTGCATTCGTTCGATCCGACCGCGCTCGGACTTGGCGACTTCGGCCGCGGCGACAACTACGTCGCGCGCCAGGTCGAACGCTGGTCGAAGCAGTATCGCGCCTCCGAGACCGACGGCATCGCGGAGATGGAACGGCTGATCGCCTGGCTGCCGTCGCATCTGCCGCCGCCCGCGCCGGTGCGCATCGTTCACGGCGATTACCGCCTCGACAACATCATTCTCGCACCGCGCGAACCGACGATCCGCGGCGTGCTCGACTGGGAGCTTTCCACCTTAGGCGATCCACTCGCCGACCTCGCCTACCATCTCATGCAGTGGGACATGCCGCCGTCGGAGAGCGGCGCCGGCGTCGGCACGCTGCTCGGCCACGACCTCGGCCGCCTCGGCATCCCCACGCGCGCGGCATACGTGGACGCCTATGTGGCGCGCACCGGCCTCGACCCGCGGCCGCATCTGCCGGTCTATCTCGCCTACAATTTCTTCCGCCTGGCGGCCATCTTCCAGGGCATTGTCGGCCGGGTGCGCGACGGCACCGCGACGAGCGAAAACGCCGCCGCCATGGCGCCGCTGGTGCGCCCGCTCGCCGTCAAAGCCTGGGAGTTTGCGCGCGAGGCGGGCGCGCGATGACGAAGAGTTTTGCCCTCGCGCTCGGCGGCGGCGGCGCGCGCGGGCTCGCCCACATCGCGGTGCTGGAAGCGCTCGACGATATGGGCCAAAAGCCCGCCGCCATCGCCGGCACCTCGATCGGCGCCTTGATCGCGGCCGCCTACGCGGCGGGGATGTCGGGTCGGGAGATCCGCCGCTTCGTCATCACGCTCGCGCATGACCGCGCCGAGGTTTTTCGCCGCCTGATCGCGACGCGCGCGGGCACGTTTGCCAATCTCTTCAACCTGGGCTTCGGCAGCGCCACGCTGGTCGACGCGGAAAAATTCTGCCAGCAGTTCCTGCCGGACAAGGTGCCGGAGGATTTTGGCGAGCTCGAAATTCCCCTGACCATCATCGCGACCGACCTCTATCGGCGGCAGCAGGCGGTGTTCTCCTGCGGGCCGCTCAAGCCGGCGCTTGCCGCCTCGATCGCGCTGCCGACCGTGATGCGGCCGGTCGTCGTCGCCGACCGCGTCCTGATCGACGGCGGCGCGACCAATCCGTTGCCGTTCGAAGAGCTGCGCGGGCGCGCCGACCTGGTGGTGGCGGTGGATATTTCCGGCGCGCCGACGGACGAGCGGCGCGACATCCCCAATCCCTGGGAGTGCCTGCTCGCCACCGTGCTGGTCATGGGCAACGCCATCACCGCCGAGAAAATCAAGCACGGCGCCCCCGACCTCGTCGTGCGGCCGAGAGTCGGCGCCTTCCGCGCGCTCGATTTCCTGCAGGCGAGCGCGATCCTGCGCGCAGCAGAGCCGGTCAAGGTTGAGCTCAAGGAGAAATTGGCGGCGCTGCTCGAAAGTTGACCACCCACGGTATTCGATCTCGGCTCGTCATGCGGCGGCCATAGCGCGTCCATAGCCCGCGAAGACGGGCGTCAACGCCCTTAAGGACGCGCTATGCCCGGCAATGACGTCGGATGGGTCACGCACCGGCGGGCCTGCCTCAGCGCCGGACCACGAAAAAGTCGCGCAGCAACGCCGCGGCCTCGGTCTCCCCGATGCCGCCATAGACTTCAGGCCGGTGCAGGCAGGTGGGTGAAGAGAAATAGCGCACGCCGTTCTCGACTGCGCCGCCCTTGGGATCGGCGGCGCCGTAATAGACCCGTCTGATGCGGGCGAACGAGATCGCCGCCGCGCACATCGCGCAGGGCTCGAGCGTCACGTAGAGGTCGCAGTCGGCGAGCCGCTCGTTGCCCAGCGCCTCCGCCGCGCGGCGGATCGCCACCATCTCGGCATGCGCGGTCGGATCGCGATCGGCAAGCGTGCGATTGCCGGCCTGCGCGATCAAATCGCCGTCGCACACGATCACGCAGCCGATCGGCACCTCGCCCGCATCCGCGGCCGCGTGCGCCTCGTCGAGGGCGAGATCCATGAAGGTGTGCGTCGGCATGTGCTCCGAGCCATCCGCTATCAGCAATCAGAAAAGTGCCGAGTCAGACCGCTGACTGCTGATTACTGATCCCTGATCTGCTATCACGCCGCGACTTGAGCAGCGAGCCCAACGATGAGGCATGTGCGCGCCCAAAACGGTCGTCCGGCGTCCGGCGAGCGCATCGCCAAGGCAATCGCACGAGCGGGGCTGTGTTCGCGCCGGGAAGCCGAAGCGTGGATCGCCGCCGGGCGGGTCGCGGTCAACGGCAAGGTCATCGCCTCGCCCGCGCGCAATGTGACGGCCGACGACCGCATCGAGGTCGACGGGAAGGTGCTGCCCGTGCGCGCGCGCACGCGGCTCTTCCTCTACCACAAGCCGCGCGGCCTGTTGACGACGCACGCCGATCCCGGCGGCCGTCCGACGATCTTCACCGCCTTGCCCGCGGGGCTGCCGCGCCTCATCAGCGTCGGCCGCCTCGACCTCAACACCGAGGGCTTGTTGCTGCTGACCAACGACGGCTCGCTTGCGCGCACGCTCGAGCTGCCGGCGACCGGTTGGCTGCGCCGTTATCGCGTGCGTGCCCATGGTCGCGTC